>NZ_JBIWNZ010000001.1:500607-521356 GCF_044767505.1 Kitasatospora sp. NPDC101235 | reverse complement strand
CGGAACCGCGGCGGCCCCACGCGGACCCCCCCCTATGCCTTATCCGTAATCCTGATCCGGACACGCGCCGGGGCGGGCTGTCTACCGACGCCCCGCCCCGGCTTCGTACGTATCGGCCGAGCTGCTCAGAAGCCGCCGGTCTGCTCGTCCCGGCGGCGCTGCCAGCGCTGCTCCACCCGGTCCATCATCCCGGCCTTGCGGCGCGGGGCCGCGGCCGGGCGGGCCCCGGCGTTCTGGGCCGCAGGGCCGCGGCGCCAGCCGGTCACGGCGAACACCGCACACCCGAGCATCACCAGGAAGCCCACCACGCTGACCCAGATCTGGTCCGGCACGACCATGCCGCCCATCAGCAGGCCGATGCCCACCACGAAGCCGGCGACGGCCAGGTAGACCCGCCGACGGGTGTAGGTGCGCAGCCCGGTTCCCTCAAGCGCCGACGCGAATTTGGGATCTTCGGCATACAGCGCTCGCTCCATCTGGTCGAGCAGTCGCTGCTCGTGCTCCGAGAGCGGCACGGAGTCCTCCTACTCGTCGGTCGCGGGTGCGACCGGTCCGCCCACCCCGGTCGGGGAGGCAAGTCCAATCAGCCTTGGGGCACACGGTCGGGTCGGACGCCCGTGCGGGGGACCCGGCCCGTGTCGTCCATATGCCCCACGCGTCCGGCTGTCATGCTTTCCGGCTTTACCCAGATCATACGGTCCGTGGGCCCGTTACGGGGTGGTCTGCCCCGCGTGGGACGGGCCACTTCGAGCGGGGACGGCCGCATCCGTGTCAACGCGCCACGCCCCGGACAAGTGCCCGATCGGATGGAATCGTCCCGGACCTGGGCAGGTTCGCCGCCGGGCGGCACGGCACGGCACGGAGCGGCCCGGGCACGGACGGGGAACGGGCAGGCCTCCGGAGCGCGAACCACCGCCGTACGGTGTGCGAAAAAACCGTACGACGGCGGAAGGGTTCGTGAAGGGGCGCGCGAGCCGGGAGGTGCGCCTCAGGCCAGAGTGGCCAGCAGGTGCAGCTGGGTCGCCACGGCGTGGAACTCGGGCTGCGCGGCGGCGGCCTCCTCCAGCTTCAGCAGCGCCTCCAGCGCGCCCGGCTCGGTGTCCACCAGCACGCCGGGGACGAGGTCCGCGAAGACCCGTACGCCGTGCACCGACTCCACCCGCAGGCCCGCGGCCTCGGCCAGTCGGCCCAGCTCCTCCCCGGTGAAGCGGCGCGGCATCGGGTCCTGCTCGCCCCAGCGGCCGTCGGCGGCGGAGAGCACGGTGCGGGCCTCGTTGAAGTGGCCGGCCAGCGCGCGGGCCAGTACGGCGCCGTTGCGGTTGGCCGCCAGCAGGCTGACCAGGCCGCCCTTGCGCAGGGTGCCGGCCAGGCTGCCGAGCGCCTCGGCCGGGTCGTCCACGACCTCCAGCACGCCGTGGCAGAGCACCGCGTCCACGCTGCCGGGGGTGACCAGCTCGGGCAGGGTCTGGGTGTCTCCCTGGACGGCCCGCACCAGGTCCATCACACCGGCCTCGGCGGCCCGGCGCTCCAGGGCGAACAGGGCGTCCGGGCTCGGGTCGACCACCGTGACGCGGTGGCCGAGCTTGGCGACGGGCACGGCGAAGTTCCCGGTGCCGCCGCCGGTGTCGACCACGTCGAGCACCGGCTGGTCCAGCTCGGCCGCCCGCTTCTCCAGGGCCGCCCGGACCACCTCCCACACCACGGCGGTACGCAGGGCACTGCGGGGACGCGTCGGGTACAAGGCGGAGCTCCTTGGCACGTGCAGTTCGATCAGGATGCCTCCACCTTAGACCGGCCCGGCGGGGAGCCCGCTCACGCCCGGCGGCTCGTCGCCGTCCAGCGGCAGCCGGGGCGGGGGCGGGGCGGCGTGCAGGCCGAGCAGCCGCTCGACCAGGCGCAGGAACAGGGCTGAGTTGCGGATCAGGTCGTCGGCGTCCCGGGCCGAGGCGGCGCCCCTGATCCCGGCCTCGGCGGCGGCCCGGCGGCGGGCGCCGGCCCCGTAGTAGACCGCCCACTCGGCGAGCTCCGGCGCCACCTCGGGCAGCACCTCCCAGGCACTGCGGATCGCCTTGCGGCGGCGCGGGCTCTTCTCCGGGCGGCCGCGCACCGCCAGGACGGCCGCCACCGTGCGCAGCGCGGCCAGGTGGGCGGTGGCGTAGCGCTCCAGCGGGTCCTCCAGGGCGCGGGCCCGGGCGAGGGTGCGGTGGGCGTCGGCGAGCAGGTCGAGGCCGGCCGGCGGCGCGGCGACCCGGCGCAGCACGGGGTGGACGTCCGCTGCGGCGGAACGGACGGACGGACCCGGGAGGTGCGGAAGGGCGGCGGAGTGGAGGCGGGCGGTGACGGGCTCCCGATGGCTGACGGTCATGGTCTCCCCCGTTCCGAGGCAGCGCGCGGACCGGGTGGTCCGTGCCCTTCCATCGTGAACGGCGCCACTGACAATCCGGCAATCCGGCCGCCGGCCGCGACCCGGAGAGGGGCCGGGAAAAGGCGTAGCGGCGGCGGCGCGGTCCTCCCCCGGTCCGCACCGCCGCCGTGCCGTCGCTCCGCCCGTCCCCCACGGCCGGCGGTGGCGCACTCCCCCCGTGACCGGTCTCCCCCCGCCCCGCTCCGCCGCCCCGTGCCGGCGGTGCGGGGACCGTGACCAGCCCCGTGGCGAACCGTCCGCCGCCTCCCCGGAGTTCACGGCCGGGAGACGGACGGGTCCGCCGCCCGGGCGGGCCCGGCGCCCGACGCGCCGCCCTCCCGGGTGCCACCACTCTCCCGTCTCCGCAGGTCGGCGGCCATCCGCTGACGTACTCAACCGTGGAACTGAGTATCCGTACTCAGTCCGCCGACCGCCGGAACCGGGACGTGTGTCCGCGGCGTCCCGGGTGCCGGTACGGTACGGCGGGCCGGGCTGAGCCGGCCCCCGAGGGGACGCGACGACGAGGAGGGGGACGAGATGACGGTCCTGCCGCTGATCTTCACCAGCGGACTGGCCAGCGGCGTCAACGCCTACGCGGTGGTGCTGCTGCTCGGTCTGCTGGGCAGGTTCGCCGACGCGGACTCGGTGCCGCAGGCGCTGGAGCGCACGGACGTCCTGATCGTGGCCGGCCTGCTGTTCGCACTGGAGGCGGTGGCCGACAAGATCCCGTACGTGGACAGCGTCTGGGACGTCGTGCACACGGTGATCCGGCCGATCGCCGGTGCCACCGTCGGCGTGCTGATCGCGAGCAACGACCCCGGCTCGCTCAGCGAGGTCGCGGCCGGCGCGATGGGCGGCACGTCGGCGCTGGTCAGCCACCTGGTGAAGGCCTCGCTGCGGATGGCCGTCAACACCTCCCCCGAGCCGGCCAGCAACATCGTGGTCAGCATCGCCGAGGACCTCTCGGTGGCCGGCCTGATCACCCTGGCGATCTTCCACCCCTGGCTGGCCGCCACGGTCGCCGCCGTGGTCCTGGTCGTCGGCCTGCTGCTGGTCTGGCTGGCGATCAGCAAGATCCGTGCCTTCCGGGCCCGCCGCCGCGAACGCAGGGCCGCCCGGGCGGCGGAGGGGAGCGCGTAAAGCTGGCCCTAGGATCGGGGCCATGGCAAAGATCGTCGTCATCGGCGCAGGAATGAGCGGGCTCGCGGCGGCCTCCCGGCTGGGGACCCTCGGCCACCGGGTGACGGTCTGTGAGGCGAGCGGCACGTACGGGGGCATGGTCGGGCGGTACGAGCGCGACGGCTTCGCCTTCGACACCGGGCCCGGCCTGCTCGCCCTCCCGGCGGTCTACCGCGACCTCGCCCTGAAGACCGGCAAGGAGCCGCTGGAGCAGCTGGTCGAACTGGCCCCGGTCGACCCGGAGAGCCGGCACCTGTTCGCGGACGGCACCGTCGTCACCCTGCCGAACGCCTCCCGCGGCGGCGTCAGCCAGGCGCTGGACGCCGCCTTCGGCGCGGGCTCCGGCGCCCGCTGGAGCGAGGTGATGAACCACGGCCGGACGGTCTGGGAGGCCACCCGCCGCCCGTTGCTGGAGGATCCGCTCCCGGCCGACCACGGCATCCTCTCCCCGGCCGACCGGGCTCTGCTGGGCACCGACCCGTACCCCGTCCCGCCGCGCACCGGTCTGGCCCGCCTGCGCCGCCCGCAGCCGTGGTCCCTGGAGCACGTGGCTGCACGCGAGCTCGACGGCCACCCCGGCCTGACCGCCCTGCTGTTCGAGCCGGCCGTCCGGTACGGCTTCACCCCGGCCGAGGCGCCCGCCGGGGCCACCGTGCTGCCGTACATGGAGCAGTCCTTCGGCGTCTGGTACGTCCGGGGCGGCCTGCGGGCCCTCGCGGACGCGGTGTTCCGACGCTGCGAGCTGCGCGGGGTCGAGTTCCGCTTCGACACCCCGGTCACCCGGGTGGTCGTCGAGGGCGGCCGGGCGAGCGGGGTCGAGACGGCGGACGGCCGGATCGACGCGGACCTGGTGATCTCCGCGATGGACACCAACGCCCTCTACCGCCACGGCCTCGCCGAGTGGCCGGGGCTGCCGGTCGACCACTGGGAGCCGCAGGAGGTGCCCGGCCGGTTCAGCGTGCTGCTCGCCCTGCGCGGGCCCCGGCCGGAGGGCACCGCGCACCGCACGGTGGTGCACGCGGCCGATCCGGCCGAGGAGGCGAACGCGCTGACCCTCGCGGTGCCGCCCTGCGAGCAGCCCACCGTCCAGGTGCTGCGCCCGGACGACCCGGCGCTGCGCCCCGACGACGGGCACGAGAGCGTGGTGCTGACCGCGACCGTCCCGGCCCAGGGCGAGTTCGACTGGACCGCCCCGGGCGTCGCCGACCGCTACGCCGACCGGCTGCTCGCCCACGTGGACGCGGCCGGCCTGGGCCTGCGCGAGCGGGTGCTGTGGCGGGTCGTGCGCACTCCGGAGGACACCCGCAGGGAGACCGGTGTCCTCGGCGGGGCGGTCGCCCGCCCGGTCCTGGCCGGCTCCGCGGGCGGGTGGCTGAAGGCCGCCAACGAGTCCCCCGTCCCCGGCCTCTACCTGATCGGCGGCAACGCCCACCCCGGCGGCGGCCTCGCCCGCGTCGGCATGTCGGCCTGCATCACCGCCGGGCTGATCGGCCCGGCGTAGGCCCCGGCCGGCGGGCCGGCCCGGTCGGGTCAGCCCTGGTGCCAGGTGTTCTGCTGCTGGTAGCCGTGGTTCTGGTCGTACGCCGGCTGCTGCGGGATGTCCTGGACGTGCTGGTCGGGCTGGGGCTGCCACTGCTGCTGGGGCTGGGCGTTCGGGTCCCAGGCCTGCTCGTGCTGCGGCTGCTGGTAGCCCGCGTACTGGTCCTGCTGCTGGCTCTGCTGCTGGTAGGCGCCGTACGGGTCCTGCTGGTGCTGGGGGTAGCCGCCGTAGGACTGCTGGTCGTAGGCGTAGGCGGGCTGCTGCTGGGTCTGCCACTGCTGCTGGTCGTAGCCGCCCTGGTAGGCGGCGGCGTACGGGTCCTGGGGCTGCTGCTGGACCTGCGGCTGCTGCTCGTAGTACCCGGGCGCGTAGACGCCGTCCTGGGCGAGCTCCTGCATCTCGAAGGCGGCGGTCTGCTCGACCTCCGGCACCTCGTCGGGCACCGGTGCGGCGGCCGGGGGCTCCTCGACGGCGCCGACCTCGCCGACCCGCTCCTCGGCGACGGCGACGGCCGCCACCGCGGCGGCGCCGCCGGTGAGGGCGCCGAGCAGCGGCACCTTGGCGAGCGGGCCGGGCAGGCTGCCGTCGGACTTCCGCAGGGACCAGCCGGCCCGGTAGCCGCGCCTGACCGAGAGGGTGACGAAGGTCTGGCCGACCGCGAACAGCACGGCACCGGCCCCGATCACCACGACCGAGCCGAGGCTCATCCCGGCGGCCACGCCCAGGAAGCCGGCCAGGGCCAGGACCCGCCAGTGCAGCGGTGCCCGGTTCTGCAGCAGCACCTCCGCGACCAGCCAGAGCGCCACCACCGCCAACGCGGCGTACAGCAGCAGGTATCCGATGCCCATCCGCCCGCTACCTCCAGTCGCGTGCCCGCGCGTGTGCGCCGCGCGTGTGCGGCGACTGTACCGGTTCAACGGCCGGGGTACCGCATCGCGTTCCCACCGCCCCGAAGCCCGGCCGCACACGACCGAGCCCGCCACCGTCGGTTCGGTGACGGGCTCGTGAACACCCGGCGTCCGCGCCGCGCAGGCGCGGGCTCGGCCCCGTCCGTCAGCGCTTGTGCAGCCCCAGGTTCTGGTAGATCTCCAGCGTCGCCGTCGAGTGGTTCAGCGTGATGAAGTGCAGACCGGGCGCGCCCTCGGCGAGGAGGCGCTCGGCCATCGCCGTGGCGTGCTCCATGCCGATGGCCCGCAGCGCCGCCGGATCGTCGATGGCCGCCCGCAGGCGGGCCTCCAGGTCGGCGGGGAAGGCCGAACCGCTGAGCTGCGGGAAGCGCTCCAGCTGCTTGGCGTTGGTGACCGGCATGATCTCCGGGATGATCGGCGTCTCGCAGCCGGCGGCCGTCACCCGGTCGCGCAGCCGCAGGTAGTCGTCCACCTCGAAGAACATCTGGGTGATCGCGTAGTCGGCCCCGGAGCGGATCTTCGCCACGAAGTGCCGGATGTCCTCGTCCCAGTCGGTCGAGCGCGGGTGCATGTTCGGCGAGGCCGCGACGCCGACGCAGAAGTCGCCGATGCCCTTGATCAGCTCCACCAGCTCGTACGCGTAGGTGACGCCCTCGGGGTGCTTGACCCACTCGCCCATCGGGTCGCCGGGCGGGTCGCCCCGGACCGCGAGGACGTTCCGCACGCCCTGGTCGGCGTACTGGCCGATGATGTTGCGCAGCTCCGCGATCGAGTGGTCCACCGCGGTGAGGTGGGCGACCGGGGTCAGGGTGGTCTCGGTGGCGATCCGGCCGACCATGTTGACGGTGCGCTCGCGCGAGGAGCCGCCGGCACCGTACGTCATGCAGACGAAGTTGGGGTCGAGCGGTTCGAGCCGGCGGATGGCGTCCCAGAGCTTCTGCTCGCCGACCTCGCTGCGCGGCGGCATGAACTCGAAGGAGAAGGAGCGCTTGCCGGCCGCCAGGAGTTCGCGCACCGTCAGTGCGCGATCCGTTCTCGTGGAAGCGATACCGAGTGCCATGCTGGCAGGTTATCCGGCGTCCGAAGGGGCCGGACAGCCGAATTCCACCTATTGAGACAACTGATGGATGGCGTTCCGGTTCACCCCGGACCGGTTCCGCGACGCCTCCCCGCACACCCCGTCCCGGCCGATCGCACACCCGTTCCCCGTTGCACCGCTACGCTTGCTGCACCCCAGAGAACCAGCGGAGCCCCATCGTGACCTCGCCCAGCACCCGGCCGGCCAACCCCAGTGCGGCCAACCCCATTGACGTGGAGGACGTCCGCACCCGCGTCAACGCAGCGCTCGCCACGTTCATGGACGGCCAGTCCGTGCTGCTCGCCAAGATCTCGCCCCAGCTGGTCCCCGCCGCCGACGCACTGCGCGACTTCCTGCTGGACGGCGGCAAGCGGCTGCGCCCGGCCTTCTGCTACTGGGGCTGGCGCGGCGCCGGCGGCCCGGCCGGTGGCGCCGGCGGCGACGCGATCGCCAACGCGGCCGCCGCCCTGGAACTGCTCCAGGCGAGCGCCCTGGTGCACGACGACCTGATGGACCGCAGCGACACCCGCCGCGGCCTGCCCTCGGTCCACCGCCGCTTCGAGGCACTGCACCGCGACAGCGGCTGGCGCGGCGACCGCGAGCAGTACGGCGCCTCGGCCGCGGTGCTGCTCGGCGACCTGCTGCTGATCTGGTGCGACGAGCTGTTCCTGCGCTGCGGCCTGGAGCCGGCCGCCGTCCTGGCCGCCAAGCCGGTGTTCGACCTGATGCGCACCGAGGTCATGGTCGGCCAGTACCTGGACGTGCTGGAGCCGGTGGCCGGCGACTCGACGGACGAGGGCGCGCTGGAGCGGGCGCAGACCGTGCTGCACTACAAGTCCGCGAAGTACACCATCGAGCGGCCGCTCCAGGTGGGAGCGCTGCTGGCCGGCGCCGGGCCGGAGCTGGTCGAGGCGTACGGGGCGTTCGGGCTGCCGCTGGGCGAGGCCTTCCAGCTGCGCGACGACCTGCTCGGCGTCTTCGGGGATCCGGCCGTCACCGGCAAGCCGGCCGGGGACGACCTGCGCGAGGGCAAGCGCACCCTGCTGGTCGCGCACGCGATGCGTGGCCTGTCGGCCGCCGACGCCCGGTACCTGGACGAGCGGCTCGGCGCCCCGGACCTGGCGGCCCCGGAGGTCGCCGAACTGCGCGAGCTGGTCGCCCGCAGCGGCGCGCCCGAGCTGGTGGAGCGCCGGATCGAGGAGCTGATGCGGCAGTCGCTGGGGGCGCTGGAGGCGGCGCCGCTCGCCGACGAGCAGGCCCGTGCGGTGCTGCTGGCACTGGCCGAGGCCGCCACCGTCCGCAAGTACTGACGGACGGCGACGGCCTCGGGCCGGCCCTGCGGATCCGGGCCGGTCAGAGCGCGGCGCGCACCCTGCGGGACAGCTCGGCGGCGGCCGCCCGCGGGTCCGCCGCGGCGGTGACGGCCCGCACCACGACGATCCGGCGGGCACCCGCGGCCAGCACCTCGTCCAGGTTGCCGAGGTCGATCCCGCCGATCGCGAACCACGGCCGGTCGGTGGCCTGCTTCGCCGCGTACGAGACCAGGCCGAGGCCCGGGGCCGGGCGGCCCGGCTTGGTCGGGGTCGGCCAGACCGGGCCGGTGCAGAAGTAGTCCACCCCCGGCTCGGCGATCGCCGCGTCCACCTCGGACTCGGCGTGGCAGGAACGGCCGATCAGCACGTCCTCGCCGAGGATCGCCCGGGCGGCCGCCACCGGCAGGTCGTCCTGACCGAGGTGCAGCACGTCCGGCCGGGCCGCGTGGGCGACGTCGGCGCGGTCGTTGACGGCCAGCAGCTTGCCGTGCCGGCGACAGGCGTCGGCGAAGACCTCCAGGGCCTCCAGCTCCTGCCTGGCCTCCAGGCCCTTGTCCCGCAGCTGGACGACGTCCACCCCGCCCGCCAGCGCCGCGTCCAGGAACTCGGCGAGGTCACCCTGCTCGCGGCGGGCGTCGGTGCACAGGTACAGCCGGGCGTCGGCGAGCCTGGCGTGCAGGTCCGTCATCACAGCGCCATGGCCTGGGCGCGGCGCTTGACCTCGGTCGCCCGGTTCTCCCACAGCGCCTGCACCGGGCTGCCGGGCAGCGACTCGTCCTCCGTGAACATCCACTCGATGATCTCGTCGTCGGAGAAGCCGCTGTCCCGCAGCACGGTCAGCAGGCCGACCAGGTGCTTGACCGGGCCGGTCTCGTCGATGAAGGCGGCCGGGACCTGCAAGGACTTGTTGGGGCCACGGCGGACCGCGATCAGGTCGCCCTTCTTGACCATGTTGCGGACCTCGGTGACCAGCACACCCCACCGCTCGGAGATGTCGGGCAGGTACAGCCACTCGGGGACCAGGGCTTCAGTCTTGGCATCGATCTCACTCACGGCACCAGACTGCCACCTCGACGGCCCACCGTGCACACGGCCCTACGCCGTGGCCGCCTTCAGCGGCACCGCCGGGTCGGCCGCACGGGCCCGGTCCAGCGCGGTGCCGCGCTCGATCAGCCTCCGCCCCTGGGTGAGGTCGCGCGGCCGGTCCACGGTCAGCAGGGCGCTCGGCACGCCGTCGCGCAGCCAGAGCACCGACCAGTCGGCGTCCTGCGGGCCGCCGCGCCAGAGCAGCTCGTCGCCCTCGGCGTGCCGGCCGGCGTACTGGACCATCCGCCCGAACTGCTCGGACCAGAAGTACGGCACCGGGTCGTAGGCCGGCGCGTCCGCGCCCAGGACGGCGGCGGCCACCGCCTCGCCGGACTGCAGGGCGTGGTCCCAGTGCTGGACGGCCAGCCGGGCGCCGGCCCGGGCCGAGGGGTAGCTGACGCAGTCGCCGGCCGCGAAGACACCGGGCACCGAGGTGCGCAGCCGCCCGTCCACCACGACGGCACCGGCCGCGTCCAGCTCGATCCCGGAGCCGGCCAGCCAGCCGGTCGCGGGACGCGCCCCGATACCGACCACGACCTCGTCGGCGGGCAGGTGCGCGCCGTCCGCCAGCAGCACCGCGCCGGGCTCGACGGCGGCCACACCGACCCCGCAGCGCAGGTCGACCCCGGCCTCGGTGTACCAGGCGGCCATCGCCGAACCGATCTCCGTCGGCAGTGCGCCGGGCAGCGGCGCCGGGCCGGCCTCGACCACGGTCACCTCGCAGCCCGCCGCGCGGGCCGCGCCGGACACCTCGGCACCGATCCAGCCCGCGCCGACCAGCACCAGCCGCAGCCCGGGGCGCAGCAGCGCGCGCAGCGCCAGGGCGTCGTCCAGGGTGTGCAGCAGGTGCGCCCGCTCGGCGCCGGGCAGGGCACGCGGGACGGCGCCGGTGGCGACCACCAGCGAGCCGTACGGAAGGTCGCCGCCGTCGGTGTGCAGCACGCCGGGGGTGAGGCCGGTGGCCCGGCGGCCGGTGAACAGCTCGATGCCGAGCTGCCCGTAGTCGATGTCCAGGGTGGTGGAGTCGGCCTTGCCGAGCAGTACGTCCTTGGAGAGCGGCGGCCGGTCGTACGGCGCGTGCCGCTCCTCGCCGACCAGCACGATCCGCCCCTGCCAGCCTCCCTGCCGCAGCTTGAGGGCGGCCTGCGCCCCAGCCAGCCCGGCTCCGACGACGACCACCTGATCCGTTCCGCTCAGCTCTGCCACGCCCGTCACTGTACTCAGCGGCCGGCCGGCAGCTGCGGGCCGTCCGCCCTTCGTGCCGGCCCTCCGGCCGTGCGGAGCGCGGAGGCGGGCGCGGGTCGTCTCCGCCCTGGGGTCCACCCCGCGTACGGGCCTTCGGCCGGGCCGACCCCCGGCGTTAAGGTGGGGGCACCACACGGGAGCCCGGCGTACCGGGCTGAGAGGCGGGCTGGCACGGCCTGCGACCGTCCGAACCTGATCCGGGTCATACCGGCGAAGGGAGAAGAGCAGCTTTGTCACGCTTGCCATCAGGCACCCGCGCCGACGTGCTGGTGATCGGCGGGGGCATCATCGGCCTCGCCGTCGCCTGGCGCGCCGCCCAGCGCGGGCTGCGGAACGTGATCGTGGTCGACCCCTCCCCCGGTGGCGGCGCGGCCCGGGTCGCGGCCGGAATGCTCGCCCCGGTCACCGAGCTCCAGTACGGCGAGGAGCCGCTGCTGCGCCTCGGCATGGCCTCGAACGAGCGGTACGCGGCCTTCGCCGCCGAACTCACCGAGGCGAGCGGCGGCCTGGACACCGGCTACCGCCGGTGCGGCACGGTCGCCGTGGCACTGGACTCCGACGACCGCGAGGAACTGCGCGAGCTGCACGCCTTCCACCAGCGGCTCGGCCTGGACTCGACCTGGCTGACCGGCCGGGAGGCCCGCAGGCTGGAGCCGATGCTCGCCCCCGGCGTGCGCGGCGGCCTGCACGTGGCCGAGGACCACCAGGTGGACGGCCGCCGGCTGCTCAAGGCCCTGCTCCTCGCCTGCGAACGCGCCGGGGTCTCGATCCGTCCGGCCGAGGCCGTCGAGCTGCTGGTCGAGAACGGCCGCGCGACCGGCGCCCGGCTGAGCACCCACGAGACCGTGACCGGCGAGCAGGTCGTCCTCGCGGCCGGCCCGCACAGCCACCGGCTGCCCGGCCTGCCCGAGGGGGCGCTGCCCGCGATCCGCCCGGTGAAGGGGCAGGTGCTGCGCCTCCGCGTCCCGGACGCCTACCGGCCGTTCCTCTCCCGCAACGTCCGCGCCGTCGTCCGCGGCCGGCACCTGTACCTGGTGCCGCGTGAGAACGGCGAGCTGGTGGTCGGCGCGACCACCGAGGAACAGGGCTACGACACCACCGTCACCGCCGGTGGGGTGTACGAACTCCTGCGTGACGCCCATGAGTTGGTCCCGGGGATCACCGAACTCCCGCTGGTGGAGACCTCGGCCGGGCTGCGCCCCGGCTCGCCGGACAACGCCCCGCTGCTGGGCCCGACCTCGCTGCCCGGGCTGGTCGCCGCCACCGGCCACTACCGCAACGGCGTGCTGCTCACCCCGGTGACCGCCGACCTGGTCGCCGAGTACCTGGCCACCGGCGAAGTCCCGGATCTCGCAAGGCCGTTCACGCCCGTCCGATTCTCCCCCGACCACTCCACCACGAAGGCCTCCGCATGACCGAGACCGCCCTGAACGAGATCGCCCTGACCGTCAACGGCGAGCCCCGCCGGGTGCCCGCCACGACCACCCTCGCCGAGGTGGTGGCCTCTGTCAGTGCCGCCAACACCGGCGTCGCCGCCGCGCTCAACGAGGCCGTGGTGCCCCGCAGTTCGTGGTCCGAGACGCCGCTGAGCACCGGTGACCGGGTCGAGATCCTCACCGCCGTCCAGGGAGGCTGAGCCATGGCCGACGCCCGTCTTTCCGACGACAAGGACAGCCTCACCATTGCCGGGACGACCTTCTCCTCCCGGCTCATCATGGGCACCGGCGGCGCGCCCAGCCTGGAGGTCATGGAGCGTGCGCTGCTCGCCTCCGGCACCGAGCTGACCACGGTGGCCATGCGCCGGGTCGACGCTTCCACCCAGGGCTCCGTCCTGGACGTGCTGACCCGCAACGGCATCCGGGTGCTGCCCAACACGGCCGGCTGCTTCACCGCCGGCGAGGCCGTGCTGACCGCCCGGCTGGCCCGCGAGGCGCTCGGCACCGACTGGGTCAAGCTGGAGGTGATCGCCGACGAGCGCACCCTGCTGCCCGACCCGATCGAGCTGCTGGACGCCGCCGAGACGCTGGTCGACGACGGCTTCACCGTCCTGCCCTACACCAACGACGACCCGGTGCTGGCCCGCAAGCTGGAGGACGTCGGCTGCGCGGCCATCATGCCGCTGGGCTCGCCGATCGGTTCGGGCCTGGGCATCCGCAACCCGCACAACTTCCAGCTGATCGTGGAGGGCGCGGGCGTCCCGGTGATCCTGGACGCGGGCGCCGGCACCGCCTCCGACGTGGCGCTGGCGATGGAGCTGGGCTGCGCCGCGGTGATGCTCGCCTCCGCGGTGACCCGGGCTCAGGACCCGGTGCTGATGGCCGAGGCGATGCGGCACGCCGCCGAGGCGGGCCGGCTCGCGCACCGGGCCGGCCGCATCCCGCGCCGCTTCCACGCCGAGGCGTCCTCCGCGATGGCCGGCCGGGCCGACCTGGACACCCGGGAGCGGCCGGCGTTCTAGGGACATGACGGGTCACAAGCCGGGCACAGATGGCCCCGGAGGCAATGTCCTCCGGGGTCTTCCGGTCCACACCTCACCTAGACTCGCCCGAGTGGACGTGACTCCTCCCCCTCGCAAGCGAGAGGGCTTCTCACTCGGATCCGAAGACCCTCATGACGGCCAAGCCCCGACCGCTGCCCACAGGCAGGTCACCGACAGTATCCCAGCGGTGCACACATTGTCAGACCCCCTGATCGGTACCCTGCTCGACAACAGGTACCGGGTCGAGCAGCGCATCGCGACCGGCGGGATGTCCACCGTCTACAAGGGCATCGACACCCGTCTGGACCGGGTGCTCGCACTCAAGGTGATGCACCCCGCGCTGGCCGGCGACGAGGGCTTCACCGCCCGCTTCATCCGCGAGGCCAAGGCGGTCGCCAAGCTCACCCACCCCAACGTGGTCAACGTCTTCGACCAGGGCGCGGACGGCGGCCACGTCTTCCTCGCCATGGAGTACGTGCCCGGCCGCACCCTGCGCGACCTGCTGCGCGACCGCGGCGCGCTCTCCGTGCGGGCCGCGCTGGACGTGCTGGAGCCGGTGCTGGCCGCACTCGGCGCCGCCCACCGGGCCGGGCTGGTCCACCGCGACGTCAAGCCCGAGAACGTGCTGATCACCGAGGGCGGCCTGGTGAAGGTCGCCGACTTCGGCCTGGTCCGGGTGCTCGGCAGCGCCGACGGCGCGCCCACCTCGACCACCACCGCCACCGGCGGCACGGTCATGGGCACCGTCTCCTACCTGGCCCCCGAGCAGATACTCCCCGACGCCCCCACCGACCAGCGGGTGGACGTCTACGCGGCCGGCATCCTGCTGTACGAGATGCTCACCGGCCGCCGCCCCCACACCGGGGACAACCCCGTCCAGGTCATGTACAAGCACCTGCACGAGGACGTCCCGGCCCCCTCGCTGGTCGCCCCCGCCGTCGGCCCCGGGCTGGACACGATCGTGGCCGGCGCCTGCGCCCGGTCCGCCGACGCCCGCCCGTACGACGCGGTCGAGCTGCTCGCCGCCCTCCAGCGGGTCCGCCGCACCCTCACCCCGGCCGAGCTGGACGCCGAGCCGCCGGCCTCCACCCGGCCCAGCCCGCGCTACCCGACCAGCGAGCCGACCTCGGTGATCCAGCCGCTGCCGCAGCCCGCCGACGCCCCGCCGACGGAGCGCACCAGCGTGCTGGACATGCCGCCGGAGCTGATGGACGAGCTGCTCGCCGAGCCGCGCCCGTACGACGAGCCGACCCCGGTGCACCAGCGCCGGCCGGGCCGGCTTCGCCGCCTCCCCCGCAAGCCGCTGATCTGGACGGCCGCGCTGGCCGCCCTGGTGCTGGCGATCGGCGGCGCCACCTACGGGATCTCCGAGGGGCTGTACGGCTCGGTGCCGGGCGTGCTCGGCAAGGACCGGGCCGAGGCGCAGCGGGTCCTGGACAAGGAGGGCCTGCACGGGAAGTTCGTCGAGGTGTTCAGCGAGTCCGTCCCGTCCGGAGAGGTGATCTCCACCGACCCCGGGGTGGGCGCGCGCACCCGCAAGAGCGACAGCGTCACCGTCACCGTCTCCAAGGGCCCCAAGCGGATCGCGGTGCCGGACCTCGCCGGCAGGAGCGCCGCCGACGCCGCCGCGGCCCTGACCGGAGCCCAGCTGACCAGGGGCGGTGTGACCGAGACCTACAACGACACCGTGTCCGAGGGCTCGGTGATCAGCAGCTCCCCGGCGGCCGGGCAGCTGCTGCAGGAGAACTCCGCGGTCTCGCTGGTGGTCAGCAAGGGCATGGTGCCGGTCCCGAACGTCACCGGGATGAGCAAGGACGAGGCGCAGAAGGCGCTCCAGGCGGCCGGCTTCACCATGCAGACCTCCGGCTGGGACGTGTTCGGCGCGGTCACGTCGTCCGGCCAGAGCCCGGCGGCGGGCGAGCGGCGCCCGCAGCGCAGCGCGGTGACGGTCAAGTTCTCGCTGTTCTAGCCCGTTCCGGCCCTTCGGCCCTTCGATCCTTCGGCCGGGATCAGCGCAGCGGCCCGTCGCCGGGCTCCTCCTGGTAGGAGTAGCGCTGCTCGCGCCAGGGGTCGGCGAGGTTGTGGTAGCCGCGCTCCTCCCAGAAGCCGCGCCGGTCGGCCCGCATGTACTCCACCGCGCGCACCCACTTGGGGCCCTTCCAGGCGTACAGCCGCGGCACCACCAGCCGGACCGGGAAGCCGTGCTCGGCGGTGAGCGCCTCGCCGTTGCGATGGGTGGCGAGCAGGGTGTGCGGGTCGGCGAAGTCGGCCAGCCGCAGGTTGGCGCTGTAGCCGTACTCGGCCCAGACCATGACGTGGGTGACGCCGGGCGCCGGGGGCACCAGGTCGAGCACCACGGCGGCCGACACGCCCGTCCACTCGTTGCCGAGGACGGAGAACTTCGTCACGCAGTGCAGGTCCGCGACGACGGTGGTGCGCGGCAGGGCGTTGAAGGCCTCGAAGTCCCAGCTGTGCTTCTCCGCCGAGGCGGTGGCGCCGAACACCTGGAGGTCCCAGGTCAGCGGCTTGAAGCGGGGCACCGGCCCGTAGTGCAGGGCGGGCCAGCCGCGCTGCACGCGCTGTCCCGGGGGGAGCCTCGGGTCAGACGGCGGAAGCGGTTCGTGTTTCGACTGACCCATGGATCCATGGTGACAGACGGCGGACAGGACACGGCGCGCGCCCCTTTCCGCGGATTCGCGCCCCCGCCCGTACGGGCCAGCGGTCGATCGACCACCAGCACGTTTCATCACGAACCGGATATTCCGACACATGTCCTAGTGAGTGTGAACTTACTGGAATTTCCTCCCAAAGCGGTGCCAGGATGCGCAGCGCAGGACTCAGCACAGGACTCAGCACAGGACTCACCGCACGACACACGGCAGCACGAGCGCAGGAGGCACCACCATGCAGGGCGATCCCGAGGTCATCGAGTTCCTCAACGAGCAGCTCACCGCCGAGCTGACCGCGATCAACCAGTACTTCCTGCACGCCAAGATGCAGGAGAACTTCGGCTGGACGAAGCTCGCCAAGTACACCCGGCACGAGTCCTTCGACGAGATGAAGCACGCCGAGACGCTCACCGACCGGATCCTGTTCCTGGAGGGGCTGCCCAACTACCAGCGGCTGTTCCACGTCCGGATCGGCCAGACGGTCAAGGAGATGTTCGAGGCGGACCGCCAGATCGAGGTCGAGGCGATCGACCGGCTCAAGCGCGGGATCGTGGTGATGCGGGCCAAGAACGACGTCACCTCGGCGAACATCTTCGAGGACATCCTGGCCGACGAGGAGCACCACATCGACTACCTCGACACCCAGCTGGAGCTGCTGGAGAAGCTCGGCGAGGCGCTCT
Organism: Kitasatospora sp. NPDC101235; assembly: GCF_044767505.1. Taxonomy (NCBI): domain Bacteria; kingdom Bacillati; phylum Actinomycetota; class Actinomycetes; order Kitasatosporales; family Streptomycetaceae; genus Kitasatospora; species Kitasatospora sp. NPDC101235. The sequence continues at coordinate 504,775 of NZ_JBIWNZ010000001.1, read as the reverse complement.
ACATCGCCCAGGTCATCGAGCAGCCGGAGTCCTGAGGGCTCAGGCCGCCCGCAGCGGAGCCACCGGGACGGCCTCCGGGGCCGGTGCCGCCGGGGTCTCCGGTTCCGCGAGGCCGAGCTTCGCGGCCAGCCGGGCGGTCGGGCAGGGGCGGGCGCCGTGCTCGCCGAGCAGCGCCTGGATGCGGCGCACGCAGGACCCGCAGTCGGTGCCGGCCTTGCAGCCCCTCGCGATCTGGCGCGGGGTGTTGGCACCCCCGTCGATCGCCTTCTTCACCTGGTCCTCGGTGACCGCATGGCACATGCACACGTACATCGCGGTCTCTCCCGGGCGTGAGGTGGAGTGGATCTTGACTAAGGCCTGCCTTAGTTCACTGAGGCTTACCTTACCTGCCGAAACGGGTGCAAAAAAGCCCCTCCGGGCTCGGGAACCCCGAATCCGGAGGGGCCTTCGTCACATCCGACGGGCACCGGGACTACTGGCCGCGGTACATCTCCGCCACCAGGAACGCCAGGTCCAGCGACTGGCTGCGGTTGAGGCGCGGGTCGCAGGCCGTCTCGTAGCGCTGGTGCAGGTCGTCCACCAGGACCTCGTCGCCGCCGCCGACGCACTCGGTGACGTCGTCGCCGGTCAGCTCCACGTGGATGCCGCCCGGGTGGGTGCCGAGCGCGCGGTGCACCTCGAAGAAGCCCTTGACCTCGTCCAGGACGTCGTCGAAGCGGCGGGTCTTGTGCCCGCTGGAGGCCTCGAAGGTGTTGCCGTGCATCGGGTCGCAGATCCACACCGGCTTGGCGCCGGAGGCGGTGACCTTCTCCACAAGGTTGGGCAGGTGGTCGCGGATCTTGCCCGCGCCCATCCGGGTGATGAAGGTCAGGCGGCCGGGCTCGCGCTCCGGGTCCAGCTTCTCGATCAGGGCCAGCGCGTCGTCCACCGAGGTGGTCGGGCCGAGCTTGACGCCGATCGGGTTGCGGATCTTCGAGGCGAACTCGATGTGCGCGTGGTCCAGCTGCCGGGTGCGCTCGCCGATCCACACCATGTGGCCGGAGACGTCGTACAGCTCGCCGGTGCGCGAGTCCACGCGGGTCAGCGCGGTCTCGTAGTCGAGGACCAGCGCCTCGTGCGAGGAGAAGAACTCGACGGCCTTGAACTCCTCCGGCACCACACCACAGGCGCTCATGAACGCCAGGGCGTTGTCGATCTCCCGGGCGAGCTGCTCGTAACGCTGGCCGGCCGGCGAGTTGCGGACGAAGTCCTGGTTCCAGGCGTGCACCTGGCGCAGGTCCGCGTAACCACCGGTGGTGAACGCGCGCACCAGGTTGAGCGTGGCGGCGGACGCGTTGTACATCCGCTTCAGGCGCTCCGGGTCCGGGATGCGGGACTCGGGGGTGAACTCGAAGCCGTTCACCGAGTCGCCGCGGTAGACCGGCAGGGTCACGCCGTCGCGGGTCTCGGTCGACTTGGAGCGCGGCTTGGAGTACTGGCCGGCGATGCGGCCGACCTTCACCACCGGCACCGAGGCCGCGTACGTCAGTACGGCGGCCATCTGGAGCAGCGTCTTCAGCTTGTTGCGGATGTGCTCCGCCGAGACACCGTCGAAGGCCTCGGCACAGTCACCACCCTGGAGGAGGAAGGCCTCCCCGCGCGCCACGGCTCCGAGCCGGGCGCGCAGCTGGTCGCACTCGCCGGCGAAGACGAGCGGCGGATACGAGGCGAGCTCGGCAAGGGTCTTGCGCAGAGCCTCTTGGTCCGGCCATTCAGGCTGCTGCGCCGCGGGCAGGGACTGCCAGGAGTGGGCAGCCCTCGATGTCTCAGTCGTAGCGGTCACACCGCCAAGGCTACGGGGTGACAGGAGTGACTCGTGACTATTGCCCGATGGGTGAGACGCATCTCGGACAAAGACGTGATCCCCCTCACGTGCCCCGGCGCATCCGCTACGCTCGGACCATGCACGCGCCCCACACCCACTCCTGGTGGTGGGCCTCCCCCAAGGGTGGCCCACAGATGGCGCGTTCCTAGACGAACACGACGGCCGCCCCTCGGGGCGGCCGTCGGCGTCTGAGCAGACGGCCCTCCGGGAGCGGACCTTGCACCGCCTCTCAGCCAGTCCATCCGGAAGGAAGCCGTTCCCGTGACCACCGCTGTCGACCTGCTCACCCACCTCACCGGCCCCGACGCCCCTGCGTTCGCCCTGCTGCACCGCCGCACCCCCCGGCTCAGCCCGGACACCGTCGAGGTGCTGCTGGGCACCGTCGACAGCTACGAGCACCTCGCCGACCTGCCCGTCCGCAGCGGCGCGCCGGCCGGCGGCGGCCCGGTGCACGACCTGCTCGCGCTCGTCCCGTACCGCCAGATCCGCGAGCGCGGCTTCGAGGCGCACGACGACGGCACCCCCCTGCAGGCCCTCTCGGTGACCGCGCAGCACGTCCTTCCGTTGGCCGAATTCACCTCCGCCCTACCGAAGTTGCCGGTCTCACTTGCCGGTGGCGGGTTCGATGTGGACGACGATTCGTACGCGTCGATCGTCCGCCGGGTGATCCGGGACGAGATCGGCAACGGCGAGGGCGCCAACTTCGTGATCCGGCGCGACTTCCACGCGACACTGGAGGACTTCTCCCCGGAGCTCGCGCTGACGCTGTTCCGCCGGCTGCTGGAGCAGGAGCGCGGCGCGTACTGGACCTTCCTGGTGCACACCGGCGAGCGGGTGCTGGTCGGCGCCTCCCCCGAGGTGCACGTCCGGCAGAGCGGCGGCACCGTCGTGATGAACCCGATCTCCGGCACCTATCGCTACCCGGCCGGCGGCTCCGACCTCGACTCGCTGCTCCAGTTCCTGCACGACCCCAAGGAGCTGGAGGAGCTCACCATGGTCGTGGACGAGGAACTCAAGATGATGTGCACGGTCGGCGACCTCGGCGGCCAGGTGCTCGGGCCCCGGCTCAAGGAGATGGCCCACCTCGCCCACACCGAGTACGAGCTGCGCGGGCGCACCTCGATGGACGTCCGCGAGGTGCTCCGCGAGACGATGTTCGCCGCGACCGTCACGGGCAGTCCGGTCGAGAACGCCACCCGGGTGATCAAGCGCTACGAGCCCGCCGGGCGCGGCTACTACTCCGGCGCGCTCGCCCTGATCGGCCGCTCCGCCAGCGGCGGGCAGCTGCTGGACTCGCCGATCTGCATCCGCACCGCCGACATCGACCCGGCCACCGGCCGGCTGGTCGTCCGGGTCGGCGCCACCCTGGTGCGCCACTCCGTCCCGGAGTCCGAGGTCGCCGAGACCCACGCCAAGGCCGCCGGGGTGCTCACCGCGATCGGCGCCCGGCCCGCGCCCGCCCGGCTGCCCCACCCGGTCGGGCCCCGGCTCGCCGACGACCACCGGGTGCAGGCCGCCCTGGACTCCCGCCGGGCCGACCTCGCGCCGTTCTGGCTGCGGATGCAGGAGCCGGCCGAGATCACCGAGGCCGAGCCGACCCTGGTCGTGGACGGCGAGGACACCTTCACCTCGATGCTCTCCCACCTGCTCAGCTCGCTCGGCCACCGGGTGACGGTGGCCCGCTACGACGAGCCGGGGCTGCGCGAGCGGGTCGCGGCGCACCGGGGCGCGCTGGTGCTCGGCCCCGGCCCGGGCGACCCGGCACTCGCGGACGACCCCAAGATGGTGCTGCTGCGGCCGATCGTCGCGGACGCGCTGGCCGCCGTCCGCTCCGGCGCCCGCACCTCGCCGCTGCTCGCGGTCTGCCTGAGCCACCAGCTGCTGGCCGCCGAACTCGGGCTCCCGCTCGGCCGCAAGGCCGTCCCGTACCAGGGTGCGCAGGAGCGCATCGACCTGTTCGGCAGCAAGCACACGGTCGGCTTCTACAACACCTTCACCGCGCGCTGCTCGGAGGCGGACGCGGCGCGGCTCGCCGCCGAGGGCATCGAGGTCTCCCGGGACGCCGTCACCGGCGACGTGCACGCGCTGCGCGGACACGGCTTCGCGGGGCTCCAGTTCCACCCGGAGTCGGTGCTCACCCGCGACGGGGTCGGCATCGTGGCGGGCCTGCTGCGCGAGGCGACGGCCGCACTGCGCTGAGCCGACGGCGCGGGCCCCCGGCGGGTTGTTCCCCGCCGGGGGCGGCCCGGGGGGCCGGGGCCCGGGGGGCGCATTGACGAGGGTCCCGGCCCGGGGCTGTTCGGT
>NZ_JBIWNZ010000001.1:245651-500597 GCF_044767505.1 Kitasatospora sp. NPDC101235 | reverse complement strand
CGGGGTGGGGGCACCCCGGCGCGGGGGCCGGCTGGGGGGCGGGCCGGCGGCGCGGGGCGCGGGCCCCCCGGCGCGGCCCCCCGGGGGGGGCCCGGGGGGGTGGTCCCCCGCCGGGGCCCGCGCCGTGGGGCAGGGCCAAAGGGCGCTCAGATCCCGTCGTCCAGGCCCTGCTCGATCGCGTACCGGACCAGCTCCACCCGGTTGTGCAGCTGCAGCTTCCCGAGCGTGTTCTGCACGTGGTTCTGCACCGTCCGGTGCGACAGCACCAACCGGTCGGCGATCTGACGGTAGGACAACCCCTTGGCCACCAGCCGCAGCACCTCGGTCTCCCGGGCCGTCAGCTGCGGGGCGGCCGGCGCCGAGGCCGGGGCCGGCTCGGCGGCCAGGCGGCGGAACTCGCCGAGCACCAGGCCGGCCAGGCCCGGGGTGAACACCGCGTCGCCGACGGCCGTACGACGCACCGCGTCCAGCAGCTCCTCCCGCCCGGCCGACTTCACCAGGTAGCCGGTCGCGCCGGACTTCACCGCCTCCAGCACGTCCTGGTGCTCGCCGCTGGCCGACAGCACCAGCACCCGTACCGCCGGGTCGTGCGCGACCACCTGGCGGCACACCTCGGCGCCGGGCAGACCGGGCAGGTTGAGGTCCAGCACGACCACCTGCGGCGTGCAGGCGCGGGCCCTGCGGACGGCCTCCTCGCCGTCGCCCGCGGTGGCCACCACGTCCAGCCCGGCCTCGGCGAGGTCACGCGAGACGGCGTCCCGCCACATCGGGTGGTCGTCCACCACCATCACCCGCACCGGCCGGTCGGTGGTCGGCTGATCGGTCATCAAGAGCCCTCCCTCGGGACGCGCAGTTCGACCTCGACGCCCTCCCCGGGCACCGAGTACAGCTCGGCCGTGCCGCCGAGGTCCAGCAGCCGGCCGCGGATGGACTGGGAGACGCCGAGCCGGCCGGCCTGCTCCGCCTCGCCGAGCCGGCCGGGGGCGAAGCCGGGGCCGTCGTCGCGGATGCTGACCGTGACCGCCTCCGGCTCGTCCTCGACCAGGATCCAGGCCCGGGCCCGCTCCCCCGCGTGCTTGCGCACGTTGTCGACGGCGGCGCCGACCGCCGCCGCGAGCTCGCCCGCCGCCGGGCCGGGCAGCAGCACCGCGGTGCCGGGCGCGGAGAGCGTGATCCGCTCGTCCGCGTACGGGCGCAACAGCGCGGTGAGGTCGTGCGGCGCGTCCGGGTCCGGCGGCTCGGCGGCGCCGGACCGCGGCGCGCGCTGGGCCGGCAGCGGACCGCCCGTCATCAGGGCCCGCAGCGCGCGCTCCTGTTCGCCGGCCAGCCGGCCGAGCTCCGCGAAGTCCACGCCGGAGCCCGTCCCCTCGCTCAGTTCCGCACCGCGCCGCTGGACCAGGGCGAGCACCTGGAGCACGCCGTCGTGGATGTCCCGGGAGAGCCGCTCGCGCTCCCGGGTGGCCGCCTCGACCTGGAGCGCCCGGGTGAGGGTGGCCTCGCTGGCCCGGGCCAGCTCGATCACGTAGCCGATCGCGCAGCCGGCCATCATCAGCAGCACGATGTTGTGGACGTTGTCGCCGGTCGGCCCGCCGTGGCCGAGGATGTTGGCGACGCCGATCACCGAGCCCGAGGCCGCCGCCGGGCGCCAGCCGCCCTTCGCGGCGAAGCCGAGCACCGTGCCGGCCGCCCAGATGGTCGGCAGGGTGGGCGCACCGTGGCTGATCCGGGCCGGGGAGTCGGTCAGGCCGCTCATCACGATGCCGGTGACGGCGAGGGTGAGGTCGGTGCCCAGGACGTACCAGGTGCAGCGCTGCGGATTGGCGAAGGCCCGGGTGCTGGCCAGGGTCCACAGGGTCAGCGCGCCCAGGAAGATCCAGCCGGCCACCGGGTGCAGGAAGTGCAGGTACGAGTTGAAGTACCGCAGCAGGGCGTAGCACAGGGCCATCACCCGGAAGTAGGAGATCGCCTTCCACAGCGGGAGCTCGACGGACATGCCGCCGGCCGCCACCGTGCCACCGACCGCGCCGGCTCTGCCGCCGTCGTCCGTCATCCGCCCCGCCCCTCCCCTGGGCCCGTCCGGGCCGGCCGTGCGGCCGCCCGGACGTCTACTCCGGCTTCTCCGAGGTGCCCGGCTCGGCGGACTTCTCCGCCTCGGCTGCCTTCTCCGCCTTCTCGGCCTCGGCGGCCTCCGCCTTCTCCGCCTTGGCCGCGGCCCGGCGCTCGGCGTCGGCCTTCTTCTTGTCCTCGGTGATCTGCCGCTTGGCGGCGGTCGCGTAGATGTCCACGTACTCCTGGCCGGAGAGCCGCATGATCTCGTACATCACCTCGTCCGTCACCGAACGGAGGATGAAGCGGTCGTTCTCCATGCCGTGGTAGCGGGAGAAGTCCAGCGGGCGGCCGATCCGGATGCCGGGGCGGATACCGAAGCTGGGGATCACCTGGCCGGGCGGCTGCACCTTCTCGGTGTCGATCATGGCGACCGGGATCACCGGGGCGCCGGTGGCCAGCGCGACGCGGGCCAGGCCGCCGACCTTGCCGCGGTACAGCTTGCCGTCGGGCGAACGGGTGCCCTCCGGGTAGACGCCGAACAGCTCGCCTCGTTCCAGCACCGCGATGGCGCTGCGGATCGCGGCCTCGCCGGCGCCGCGCACGCCCGAGCGGTCCACCGGCAGCTGGCCGACGCCCTTGAAGAACGCGGCGGTCAGCCGGCCCTTGAGGCCCGGGGTGTTGAAGTACTCGGCCTTCGCGATGAAGGTGACCCGGCGCTTGATCAGCGCGGGGAAGAAGAACGAGTCCGAGAAGGACAGGTGGTTGCTCGCGATGATCGCTGCACCCTCGGCGGGGATGTTCTCCTCGCCCTCGATCCACGGCCGGAAGAAGATCCGAAGCAGTGGCGCGACGATCATCTTCATCAGTCGGTAGAACAACCCGGGCCTCCTGTTATGCGGACCGGTCGATCCTAATGCCCCGCGGCCGTCCGGTGTGCCCGGCCCCGCCGTAGGGGCCGCGCCCGGCCGCTCGTAGGGGGTGTACGACCCGGCGCGGAGCGTGGGACGATGCGGTTTCGCAGCACCCCTCCCGCGTTCCTCCCCCAGCGCCACCCGCCCGCGAAGGAGTCCGCCATGCCGTTGCTGCCCGGTGCCGAGCCGTACCGCCACCATGGCGGACCGGTGGGGGTGCTGCTCTGCCACGGCTTCACCGGGTCGCCGCAGTCGCTGCGGCCGTGGGCCGAGGACCTGGCGGCGGCCGGGTTCACCGTCTCGCTGCCGCTGCTGCCCGGACACGGCACCCGTTGGCAGGACATGCAGCTCACCCGCTGGGAGGACTGGTACGCCGAGGTCGAGCGCGAGCTGCTGACGCTCGCCGAGGAGTGCGAGCAGGTCTTCGTCTGCGCGCTGTCGATGGGCGGCGCGCTGGCGCTGCGGCTCGCGGCGCTGCACGGGCCGACGGTCTCCGGCCTCGTGCTGGTCAACCCGTCGGTGCGCTCGGACACCCCCGCGAGTGTGCTGCTGCCGGTGCTGCGCCACCTGCTCCCCAGCGCGCCCGGAGTCGCCGACGACATCGCCCGGGCCGGTGCGACCGAGGTCGGCTACGACCGCACCCCGCTGCACGCCGCCTGGTCGCTGAGCCGGCTGTGGCGGGAGGTCCAGCGGCTGCTGCCGGAGGTGACCCAGCCGGTGCTGCTCTTCCACAGCCCGCAGGACCACGTCGTCTCGCCGGCCAACTCGGAACTGGTACTGGCCCGGATATCCTCGACGGACGTGACGGAGCGGCTGTGCCAGCGCAGCTTCCACGTCGCGACGCTGGACCACGACGCGGCGGAAATATTCGCGGCCTCCCAGGACTTCATCCGACGGCTGGCTCCCGCGCACGTGGCGGGCGTCACCCGGGTCGAATCCGACGATCACCATGGCTGAAGGGCCGGAAGTGCACGAGAGCAGCACGGCGGGCGGCGGGGACGAGACTCCCCGCGAGGACGGCGCGACCAAGGACGGCGGGACGAACGCCGCTGCCCCGGGCGGTACGCCGACGGACCGTACCGGCACGGACGGCGCCGCGACGCCCCCGCCCGTCAAGGACGCCACCGGGGACGCCACCGGGCCGCAGGCCCCGGCCGAACGCCGTCCGCGCCGCGCGCCCGAGCGCAGCCAGGCCGAGCAGGACGAGATCTTCGCCGCCCTGGTGGCCCAGTTCGACGACCCGGTCGACCTCAACAACCCGAACTGGCCGGAGGTCGAGAACCTCCGGGCGCAGAACGAGCTCAAGGGCGGCTACAAGGACGGCAGCGGCGGCCGTGGCGAGCAGGACGACCTCTCCGACCTCGCCCCGAAGCCCCGTCCCCGCTCCGGCCGGCCGGTGATGCCGGCGGGCGGCGCGGGCCCGCGCGACTTCGAGCTGGCCGAGGAGACCGACGAGGGCCACTACGTCCCGCCAGAGCCCCCGCCCCTTCCGGCCGCCGACGTGACCGCCAAGTTCGCCTGGCTGGCGGTGCTCGGCGGCCCGGCCCTGCTGCTGGTCGACGCGGTGGTCTGGCGGGAGATCTCCGGCTGGCCCGCCTGGGTCGGCATCACCGCCTTCCTCGGCGGCTTCGTCACCCTGGTCGCGCGGATGAAGGACCGCGACGAGGACGAGCCGGAGGACCCGGACCACGGCGCCGTCGTCTAACCCCTCGGCCGGCCACCCGGCTGACCGCTCGGCTGACTGCTCGGCAGTTCGAGGACGGCGAGCACCGGCAGGTGGTCGGTCGCGGCCCGCAGGTCGGCCTCGGTGACGCCGGGGAGCCCGTGCGGCACCCCGCAGCCGAGGACGGTGATCCCGGGCGTGGCGAAGACGGCGTCGATCCGCTGGTAGGGGCGCTCCGGCACGGAGGTGAACTCGCCTCCCCAGGGCGCGGTCGGGTACCCGTCCTGGAGCCGGGAGGCCAGCAGCCGCCGGCCCGGCCCGTCCGGGTGCTCGTTGAAGTCCCCGGCCACGACCCCGAGCTCGGCGATCTTGAGCTGGTCGAGCAACAGCTCGAACTGCCCGTACCGCTCCTCCTGGTCCAGGCTGAGGTGGCAGCTGGTGACGGTGAACGGCGCCGTGCCGGGCAGCCGAAGGAGCGCACTGGCGAAGCCCCGGGCGTGCAGGCCGCGGGTCTTGGGCAGCAGCCGGTCGTGCACCCCCAGCCGTTGCACCGCGCCGGGCCGGCCGAGCAGCAGCGGACCGGCGGCGGTGCGGCCGCCGCCGGCCAGCACGGCCGTCCCGGTGCTCCGGGCCAGCCAGGCGGCCTGGCCCTCGGGCCGCCAGTAGCGCGGGGACTCCTGGATGCAGACCAGGTCCGGATCGCAGGCCCGGATCACTCGGGCCAGCGCCCGCCGGTCGTCGCGCAGCGAGCGGATGTTGTAGCTGAGCAGGCGCAGCCGGCCCGGGCCCGGCGGTGGCAGCGGTTCGACGTTCGCGGCGGTTTCGGTCTCGCTCGCGGCACTCATGGTCCTCCCCTGGGCGGTCACCGGATCGATCCGACCGTACGCGGCCGAACCGGGACGTGCGACGGCGGGGGGGGGGGGGGGGGGGGGGGGGGGGGCGGGGGCCCCCCCCCCCCGGGGGGGGGCGGGGGGGGGGGGGGGGGCGGCGCCCGCCGGGGGGGGGGGGGGGGGGGGGGGGGGGGGGGCGGGGGGGGGCCCCCCCCCCCCCCCCCCGCCGGCGGGCTCGAAGGGGTGTCAGGCGGTGCGGGCGAGGTCCGCCGCGCCGACGATGCCGGCGGCGGAGCCCATCGAGGCCAGGACGACCTCGGCGCGCGGGCGGTGCACCCCGCCGGTCAGGTAGTGCTCGAAGGCCTTGGCGACCGGGTCGAGCAGCAGCCGGCCGGAGTCGGAGACGCCGCCGCCGAGCACGAAGACGCCCGGGTCGAACAGCGCGGCGAGGTCGGCCATGCCGCGGCCCAGCCAGTCGGACAGCTCGGCGTAGCACTCCAGGGCGAGCGGGTCGCCCTCCTCGGCGGCCTGGGTGATGTGGATGCCGCGGATGGTCTCGGCCACGCCGTCGTTGAGCTCCAGCATCCGGCGGCCGCGCTGCGGGTCGGCCGCGGCGTTCTCCCGGCCGTAGCGGCGCAGCGCACGACCGGAGCCGTACTGCTCCCAGCAGCCCTTGCCGCCGCAGCCGCAGGGCAGGCCGTCGGGGACCATGTTGAGGTGGCCGATCTCGCCGGCCACGCCGAAGCGGCCGCGGTGCAGCCGGCCGTCCAGGACGATGCCGCCGCCGATGCCGGTGCCGACGGTGATCAGCACCATGTCCTGGTGGTCGGCGGCCGCACCGAAGCGGAACTCGGCCCAGGCGGCGCAGTTGGCGTCGTTCTCGACGACGGTGGACAGGCCGGTGAGCTCCTCGATCCGCCCGCGCAGCGGCTCGTTCTCCCAGTCGATGTTGGGGGCGAAGATCACCGTGGAGCGGTTGCTGTCCACGAAGCCGGGGGCGCCGACGCCCACCGCCGTGACGCCGGGGTGCTCCTCCTTGAGCTCGCGCACGGCCTGCGCGATGGCGTCGACCGCCCACTGCGGGTCGGCCGGGGTGGGCACCCTGGTCCGGGCCAGGATCGTGCCCGCCTCGTCGACCACGCCTGCCGCGATCTTGGTCCCGCCGACATCGACGCCGATGGTCAGAGCCATGTGTCCCTCAGCTATTCACTCGTTCCCGCTGGACGGAACGCTACCGCCCAACTCTGTCCCCGTACACAGCCTCGCATACATTATCCGAAGACAATTCTGGAACAACCGAGCCGAGACGCTTCAAAAGTCGTATCTAATTTCCTTCTTCGTGACGTAAGAGAGCAGCGCGATCACCCTCCGAAGGTCACGGTTTCACTGCTTGGCGGACGGCCTGTCAGCCTCGTCAAGGTCGCAGTCGAGGTCGGAGTCGAGGTCGATCTTCTCGGTCGGCGCGCCCTGTCCGGCGGTCCAGCGGCGCTCCTGCCCGACCACGGCGGCGCGGTAGGCGGCCAGCAGCTCGGCACCCGCCGCGGCGAGCCCGGTACCGGCCGCCGCGAGGTGGGAGTAGACCTCCGGCTGCTGGGTGCGCAGCCGGTCGGCCAGCCCGGAGAGGGTGATCAGGGTGGTGGCGCTCGCCTCCTGGGCCTTCTCGCCGAGCGCACCGGCGAACCGGCGGACCTCGTCCACCAGCGGGCCCAGCTCCGGCCCGAACGGGTTCGACTGCCCGCCGCCCGGCGCAGTGCGGCCGCCGTCAGCCCCGGCACCGTCAGCCCCGGCGCGGCCGGACTCGGCACGATCTGCGGACTCGGCGCGGTCGCCGACGGGCTCGGTGCGGTCGTCGGTGCTGGTCATCGCGGGCGCCTCCTCAGCCGTGGCCGCACCCCGCGGCCCTCCGGCCCGACGCTACCCGACCGGCCGACCGGCCGGGCGGCCCGAAAAGGCGCCGAACCCCGCCGAACCCCCGTCAGCCCCGGGGCCAGAGCGCCGGGTCGGGCGCGAACCGCACCGAGAGCACCCCGTCGTGCAGCCCCGCCCCGGCCACCGTGCAGCGGCGCAGCGCGGACGGCAGGGTGAGCACCCGGCGGTGGGTGCCGAGCCCGACCACCAGTTCGTCGCCCCGGCGGACCAGGTCCAGCTCGGAGCGGTCGGCGCCGGGCAGGTCGAGGTGCCAGACCAGCAGGCCCTCCTCGGCGAGCCGGTCCTCGACCGGCCAGGGCTCGGGGGCGAGCCGCTCGGGCCCGTCCCCGTCCCCGTAGAGCCGGTCGGCGACGGCCTCCAGAGTGGCGTCGGCCAGGTCGGTGACCAGCACCGGGGCGTCGGTCTCGGCGGCGAGCCCGGTCAGCTCCTCCTGCCGGCGGCGGGCCAGGGCGGCCAGCCAGGGGTCGGGCGAGGAGACGGCGGCGTCGGGCAGCGCACCGTGCACCACCACGGCGTCCGGCCGGTGCCCGTGCAGCGCGAGCCCGGCCCGGATCCGGCGCAGCTCCTGGTACGGGTGGCCGCCCGCCGGGACGACCAGCCGGACGCTGGTGCCGGGGCCGGTGATCGCGGCGCGGGACTCGGCCAGCGCCGCGGCGGCCTTGGTGCGCCCCTCGTACAGCCAGTCGGCGGGCATCGGGACGCCGGCCAGCCCGGCCAGCAGCGGGCGCAGCGCCCGGGCGGCCTGCCGTTGCTCGGGGACGAGCCGGCCCAGGTAGCGGGCGAGCTGCTCGGGCAGGGCGAGGGTGGCGATCAGCTCGGCGGGCGGCGGGGCGAGCACGACCAGGATGTCCTGGTCGGCGGCGGGCAGGGCGCGCAGCAGGGCGAGCCGGGCGATGCCGGGGAGGGCGGTGAGTTCCTCGGGATCGAGCTGTTCGGCGCCGAGCAGGTCGAGGGCGGGCTTGAGCCGGCCGGTGAGCTCGCCGACGGCGTAGCGGAACGCGGCCTGCTCGTCGATCCGGGAGACGGTCAGGCCCGGTGCGTAGTGCAGCGGTTCGGGCTCCAGCCGGGTGCCGAGGGCGGAGTCCAGGGCGCGGTGGGGGTCGTCGCCGGCCAGCAGCCAGGTGCGGTGGCCGCGCCGGGCGGCGTGCAGGGCGGTGGCGGCGGCCACTGTGGGCGCGCCCGCGTCGCCGCTGACCAGGATGGTGCGTGTCGCCGTCATGCCGTCCGGCCCCCCGTTCGGTGCAGTCAGCCTTCGACGCGCTTCTTCAGACCGGCCAGGGCGCGGTCGATGATGACCTTCTCGGCCTTGCGCTTGATCATGCCGAGCATCGGGATCTTGACGTCCACGGCGAGCTGGTAGGTCACCTCGGTGCGGCCGCCGGCCAGCGGGGCGAGGGTGTAGGAGCCGTCCAGCGAGCGGAGCATCTGGCTGCGTACGAGGGTCCAGGAGACCTCACGGTCGCCGTCCCAGGTGTAGGCGAGGACGTGCTCGTCACGGATGGCGCCGGCGTCGAGCAGCAGCCGGACCTGGGCGGCGCGGCCGTCCTCGCCGGTCCCCAGGACCTCGATCTCCTTGACCTCCCCGGTCCAGGCCGGGTAGGCGGCGAAGTCGGCGATCACGGCCATGACCGTGGCCGGGGTCGCGTCGATGGTGATGCTCGACCTGGTGTGCTCCGCCATGGAATGGCCCTCCGCCTCGTCCCTCTGACTGCCGGTCCGGCCGGGGCGCGCTCGGCCCGGTCCGCCCGGAGCAGGCTATCGCGCCCGGCGAGCGGGTCGGCGGCGCGGGCCGCACCCGGCGGGCGGCCGCACTGCGGCGGGCGGCGGGCGACCGGGCATGTTACCGGCCGGTCGCCGTGCGCTGCCATAGGGTGCCATTCGAACGACCCGGTCACGGCCTGGTCGGACCCGGCCGGGTGTGACACTTCGAACACCGGAGCCAACCCCCCTGGTCGAAGCTGCCTACCGGGCAGTAACGTCCTGCCGTCCCGCAGCGTCGCGAACGAGGAGCAGTCTTGCTCGACTTCAGCCTTCCGGCCCTCTACCAGGTACCCAGCGGTGGCAACCTCGCCGACCCGGTACACCGGAACGCCGAGGAGCACCCGGACCTCGCCGTGCTCAGCCGGAAGGTGGACGGCCAGTGGCAGGAGTTGACCTCGGTCCAGTTCCTGGCCGAGGTGCACGCCACCGCGAAGGGCCTGATCGCCGCGGGCGTCGAACCGGGCGACCGGGTGGCCATCATGTCCCGTACCCGGTACGAGTGGACGCTGCTGGACTTCGCGATCTGGACGGCCGGTGCGATCACCGTGCCGGTGTACGAGACCTCCTCCGCCGAGCAGGTCGAGTGGATCCTCGGCGACTCGGGCGCGGTCGCGGTGATCACCGAGACCGACCAGCACGTCCAGGTGGTCGACGAGGTCCGCGACCGGCTGCCGGAGCTGAAGCACACCTGGCAGATCGAGGGCGGGGCGATCGCCGCGCTGGCCGAGGCCGGGCAGGACGTCCCGGACGCGACGGTCCAGGAGCGCCGCCGGATCGCCGGCCCCGGCGACGTCGCCACCATCGTCTACACCTCGGGCACCACCGGCCGCCCGAAGGGCTGCCAGCTGACCCACGGCAACTTCCTGGCCGAGTGCGGCAACGTCGTCGAGCGCCTGGCCCCGCTGTTCCGCCTCGGCGAGAGCTCCGTCCTGCTCTTCCTGCCGCTGGCCCACGTGTTCGCCCGGATCGTCGAGATCGCCCCGGCGATGGCCCCGATCAAGCTCGGCCACGTCTCCGACGTCCGGAACGTCACCGCCGAGCTGGCCGCCTTCAGGCCGACCCTGATCCTGGGCGTGCCCAGAGTCTTCGAGAAGGTGTACAACACCGCCCGCGCCAAGGCCCAGGCCGACGGCAAGGGCAAGATCTTCGACAAGGCCGCCGAGACCGCGATCGCCTACAGCCGGGCGCTGGACACCGGCGGCCCGGGCCTGGTGCTGCGGCTCAAGCACGCGGTCTTCGACAAGCTGGTCTACGGCAAGCTGCGCGCCGCCCTCGGCGGCCGGGCCACCCACGCCATCTCCGGCGGCGCCCCGCTCGGCGAGCGCCTGGGCCACTTCTACCGGGGCATCGGCTTCACCGTCCTGGAGGGCTACGGCCTGACGGAGACCTGCGCGGCCACCGCCTTCAACACGTGCGACAAGGCGAAGATCGGTACGGTCGGCCAGCCGGTGCCCGGCGCCTCCGTCCGGATCGCCGAGGACGGCGAGGTCTTCTTCAAGGGCCCGCACGTCTTCACCGGCTACTGGAACAACCCGCAGGCCACCGCGGACACCCTCAAGGACGGCTGGATCGCCACCGGCGACATCGGCTCGCTGGACTCCGAGGGCTACCTGACCATCACCGGCCGCAAGAAGGAGATCATCGTCACGGCCGGCGGCAAGAACGTCGCCCCGGCCGTGATCGAGGACCGGATCCGGGCGCACGCCCTGGTCGGCGAGGTCATGGTGGTCGGCGACCGCAAGCCCTTCGTCGCCTGCCTGATCACCGTCGACCCGGAGTTCTTCCCGAAGTGGAAGGAGCTCAACGGCAAGCCCGCCGACGCCACCGTCGCCGACCTCGCCGCCGACCCGGACCTGCTGGCCGCCCTCCAGTCCGCGGTGGACGACGGCAACGCGGCCGTCTCGCACGCCGAGGCGGTCAAGAAGTTCCGCCTGCTGGACACCGAGTTCTCCGAGGAGAGCGGCCACCTGACGCCCTCGCTCAAGCTCAAGCGCAACGTCGTGCTGAAGGACTTCGCGGCCGACGTCGAGGCCATCTACCAGAAGTAGCCGGACCCACGGGTGACGTGGACGGGCCCGCCTCCCCGGGAAGGAGGCGGGCCCGTCCACGTCACCCGGCCAGCAGCGAGGTCAGCCGCCCCGCCAGCAGGTCCCAGCGCCAGGAACGCTCCACCCACCGCCGCCCGGCCTCGCCCATCCGCCGCCGCAGCTCCTCGTCGTGCAGCAGCCGGACGATCCGCTCGGCCGCCGCCGAGGCCGAGCCGCCGGGCACCACGTACCCGGTCTCGCCCTCCAGCACCGCGTCCGGCGCCCCGCCGGAGTCCCCCGCGACCACCGGCAGGCCGGTCGCCGAGGCCTCCAGGTAGACGATGCCCAGACCCTCGACGTCCAGCCCCCCGCGCCGGGTGCGGCACGGCATCGCGAAGACGTCCCCGGCCCCGTAGTGGGCGGGCAGCTCCTCCCACGGCACCGAGCCGGTGAACCGCACCGAGGCCCGTACGCCCGTGGCGTCCGCGAGCTTCTCCAGGTCCGCCCGGTACGGGCCGCCGCCGACGATCAGCAGCACCGCGTCCGGCACGTCGGCGAGGATCTGCGGCATCGCCTCGATCAGGGTGTCCTGGCCCTTGCGCGGCACCAGCCGGGAGACGCAGACCACCACCGGCCGGTCCGCCAGCCCCAGCCGACGGCGCACCTCGGCGCCCCCGGAGTCCGGGTGGAAGGTCGCCTCGTCCACGCCCGGCGGCAGCTGGACCATCCGGGCCGCGGCCTGCGGCCCGACCGCGGCGGCGATCCGGGAGCGGGTGTACTCGCCCAGGTAGGTCAGCACGTCGGTGCCCGCACCGATCCGGCGCAGCAGCTGCCGGGAGACCGGCAGCTGGGCCCAGGCGGCCTCGTGCCCGTGGGTCATGCCGAGCAGCCGCCCGGCCCCGGCCCGGCGCAGCGTGGGCGCCATCAGCCCGAGCGGGGCGGCGGCGCCGAACCAGACCGAGTCGCACCGCTCCGCGCGCAGGATCTCGGCGGCCCGCCGGGTGACCCGGGGTGTGGGAACCATCACCTTCGTCCGGTCCCGGATCACCGGGAACGGCTGCTCGGCGTCGAAGCGGGCCACCTCGCTGCCGTCCCGCCAGGTCGAGGCGTACACCACGACGCTGCCAGCGGGCTGACGGACGGCCATGTTGTGCACGAAGGCCTGGATGCCACCGGGGCGGGGCGGGAAGTCGTTGGTGACGATCAAGGTTCTGTGCATCAGGCCACGGCTCGCTCGGTCGGGGTGTGCGCGGTGTACCGCTGGGTGATCCGTACGATAGGTCAACACCATGACCCGCCGGGAACGGAACCGCGCACGGCAACCGTTTGACCCCCGGGTCAGTCCTAGTACCTAGGCCGCGGATGCGGCGGCCCGGGCGTCCGTCGATACGACGCCTCCGGTGGGGACGTCCGAGACGAACGAGGGAGCGCAGTGGAATTGGCCCCGGCCACCGAGCCCGGTTCTTCGCGCGGCCGCCTCGGCCGCCCGCTCGGGGCGCTCGCCGCGCTCGGAGCCACCTGGGTGGCCACCCGCGCCCTGCTGGTGCTGCTGGCGACGGGCGTGCTGAAGGCGCCCGGCGGCGATGTCACGGCGGACGTCTGGATGATCTACCACGCCTGGTACGGCGTGCTCCAGACCGGCACCTTCCCGTTCGACGACGTGACCTGGCAGTACCCGCCGGGCGCCGCCCTGGTGATCCTGCTGCCGGGCCTGCTGCCCTGGTCGTACCTGGTCTCGTTCTGGGTGATCTGCGGGATCGCCGACGCCGCCGCGGCCGCGCTGCTGGTGCGCACCGGCCTGCGCCGGGGCCGGGCGCTGACCGGCGCCTGGCTGTGGGTGGTGGGCGTCCCGCTGCTCGGCCCGATGATCTACAACCGCTTCGACGTCATCGTCACCGCGGTCGCCCTGGCCGGCCTGCTGGCGCTGATCCGTCGCCCGGCGGTCGGCGGGCTGCTGCTGGGCCTGGGCGGCATCGTCAAGATCTGGCCGCTGCTCGGCCTGATCGGCACCCCCTCCGGCCGCCGTACCCGCCGTTCCTGGACGCTGGCCGGGTCCACCGCCGTCTCGATCGGCTTCCTGCTGGCGGCCGGGATGAACGGCGCCTTCGACTTCCTGGCCTTCCAGAAGGACCGCGGCATCGAGGTCGAGTCGCTCGGCGCGCTGCCGCTGCACTTCGCCCGGATCGCCGGGGCCTGGGACGGCAAGGTCACCATGAACTACGGCTCCCCCGAGATGCTCGGGCCGTGGGTGAGCGTGATCAGCAAGGTGATGATGGCCGGCACCCTGCTGGGCTTCGGCTGGCTGCTGCTGTGGCGCTTCACCTCCAAGCGCCGCAGCGCGGCCACCATGTACGACGCGGCGCTGTGCGCGCTGCTGATCTTCGTGGTGACCAGCCGGGTGATCAGCCCGCAGTACCTGGTCTGGCTGATCGGCGTCGCGGCGGTCTGCCTGACCGTGCGCAACAGCAGCCAGCGGCCGGTGGCGGTGCTGATCCTGCTCGCCTGCCCGCTGACCCTGGTCGAGTTCCCGACCATGTTCACCCAGGTCCTGGCCAGCGACCCGGCGGCGGTCACCGTGCTGGCCGTGCGCAACCTGCTGCTGCTGGCCGCGGCTCTGCTCTCCTGCGTCCGGCTCTGGCGTTCCACCCGCGGTGAGGCGCCGCTGCCGCCGACCGTGGTGCTGGACCACGAGCCCGCCGCCCTGCCGGCCGTCGGCTACCCGGTGCGGCCGGGCATCGCCTACGAGCAGGACCTGCTGGACGGCATCGACCACCCGGGCGCCCCGGCCGAACAGCGCCGCTGATCGGACCGCCGATCGGACACGCCTCAAAGCGCCGTCACCTGCTCCAGCCAGAGCCGGGTGAACTCCTCCAGGCCGACGCCCAGCTCACGGCGCATCAGCCGGTCGGTCCGGCGCTCCCGGTCCTCGCCCTGCCCGTCGGCCGCGCCGATCGCCCGGTAGAAGGCGACCAGTCGCTGCGGGCCGTGGACGCGGGCGATCAGCTCGCAGGCCAGCCAGGACTGCTCGTAGGCCTGGGCGATGCCGGCGGCCCCGGCGGCGAAGTCCCGGTCGGCGGGCAGGGCGGTCGGCGCCTTCCCCGCGGCGACGTCCCGGGCCAGCTCGGGGGCGATCTGCCGGGGGATGCGGCCCGAGTCGCGGTAGGCGGTCCAGTCGGCGACGCCCTCGGAGAGCCACAGCGGGGTCCAGGCCCGGGTGTCGGCCCTGGTGGCGACGTGGGTGGCCTCGTGGGTGATCACCACCTGGCGGCCGAAGTCACTGAGCCGCCCGTACGCCTCCGGGTTGACCAGCACCCGGTCCGCGGGGGTGTGCCAGGGCGCGCCGGGGGCGGCCACGGTGACCGCCGCCATGCCCGTCCAGCCGTCCGGGTCGCCCTCCAGCAGCCGGGCGAACTGCTCTTCGGTGGCGGGCCGCTCCAGCAGCAGCTGCCCCGGCCAGGCACCGCCCCAGACCTCGGTGACGGCGGGCACCGCCCGGTCCCCCACCGCGACCAGCTCGGCCGGGTCGGGGCCGGCGGCCGGCCCGAGCACCAGGCAGTATGCGCCCGACGCCGACCGGAGCGGCCCGAAGTCCCACGGCGCGGGCGGCCCGCCCGCGCTCTCCTCGCGCTCGACCCGCCAGCCGTCCCCGGCCCGGACCAGCTCGATCCGGCGCGGGTACACCACCGGGTACTCGTCGTACCCGGCGATCCGCACCGCCAGGTCGGCGGCGGCGGTCAGCCGCTCCGGCCCGCCGGAGGCGGCGAGCACCAGGTTGCGGTACCCCGCCTCGGCCACCGGCAGCCCGGCCCACGGCGGCGCCGAGCGCGCCCGCTCCGCGAGCGCGGCGGCCACCTCGCCGTGCCGGTCCGCCGACCGCGCCGGGAGTGCCGCCGGGGCGGTCGGCGGCAGCGACAGCTGGGCCAGCCCGCCGGCCGCGAGCAGCAGCGCACCCCGCCGGGACAGCACGCGGCGGGGGCGAGGGCGGGGGCGGGCTATCTCGGCGGGGCCGGCGGGGTCGGTCGCGCCGGCGGGGCCGGACGGCAGGGCGCTCAGAGCCGGACCACCCCGGAGACCGGCATGGCGGTGACGCTCTCGTAGCGGACCTTGGTGCCCGGGCGGGGTGCGTGCACGATCACGCCACCACCGGCGTACATGCCGACGTGGTGCATGTCCCGGTAGAAGATCACCAGGTCTCCCGGTCGCGCTTCGGACAGGCTGATCCGCTGCCCGGCGTACGCCTGGGCCTGCGAGGTGCGCGGCAGGGTCACTCCGGCCTGCCGCCAGCTGTAGTACATCAGACCGGAGCAGTCGAACGCGTGCGGCCCGGTGGCCCCGTAGACGTACGGGGAGCCGATCATCCGCACCGCGGCCGCCAGCGCGGCGGCCCCGCGCTCGGAGGCGGGCGGGGCGGTGCCGAGGTCCAGCCGGTCGGTGCCCCGGGTGGCGCGCTGCTCGGCGTCCCGGGCGTCCTGGGCCGTCATCCGGGCCCGCTCGGTGGCGTCCAGGCCGTTCAACAGCTTCTGCGCCTTGGCCAGCCGCTGCTGGACCTGCTGTTTGCTGTCGGCGAGCGAGCGGCGGGTCCGGTCGAGCTCGGCGAGCTTGCCGGCCGCCTCGGCGCGGCGCTGGTCGAGCCGGCGCTGCCGGGTGACCAGCTCGTGCAGGGTCTCCTGCTGGCGCACGGCGGCCTGGCCCAGGGTGCGGGCGCGGGCCAGGTAGCCCTCCGGGTCGGGCGAGAGGATCAGCTGGGCGGTCTGGGTCATCCCGCCGCCGCGGTACTCGGCCCCGGCCACCGTCGCCAGATCGCCGCGCAGCTCGTTGAGCTGGTTCTGGGCGACGGCGATCTCGCCCTGGAGGATCGTGGTCTCGCCCTGGAGCCGCCGCTGGGCCTCCTGCGCCGCGTTGGCCTTCTCGGACGCCTGCTCGGCCTCGTCGTACAGCTGTTCCACCTGTGCCGTGACGTCCTGACGGTCGGACGGGTCCGGGCTGCCGGGGGCGGCCTGGGCGCTGCCTCCGGCGGCCACGCCCAGCGCGGTGGCGGCGGCCGCGGTCAGCACCAGCGCCCGGGTGAGCAGTTGGGAACGGCGGTGCACGGGCATGGCGGCAGCGGCTCCAATCCTGCGGTGCGACCCCCGCCGCCGCACCACGACGGGCGGCCGTCGAGCGGGAGTCCGGTGGCAGACGTTAGCGAGTTCGGGCAAGCGAGTCCAAACCCCTCCCAACCCGAATATTCGACCTCTAATCGGACATCAGATCGACCCTGCCGGAAAAGCCGCAGGCCCGGCCTTCCCTGGGGAAGACCGGGCCTGGAAGCGTCCGTGCGGGGATCAGACCCGCACGATGGAGGCCAGCGGCATGTTGGTGACCGCCTCGTAGCGCACCGACGCACCCGGCTTGGGCGCGTGCAGCACCTGGCCGTTGCCCGCGTAGATGCCGACGTGGTGGGCGTCGCTGTAGAAGATCAGCAGGTCGCCGGGCTGGGCCTGGGAGATGTCCGAACCGATCCGGGTGCCGGCCGAGGCCTGCGCCTGCGAGGTGCGCGGCAGCGACACGCCGGCCTGGTTGAACGCCCAGACCATCAGGCCGGAGCAGTCGAAGGAGCCCGGGCCGGTGGCACCCCAGACGTACGGGCTGCCGACCTTGGACGCGGCGGCCGAGAGCGCGGCGGCACCGCGCGAGCTGCCGGCGGCCACCTTCACCGGAGCGGTGGTCGTGCCGCTCGCGAGGTCGCCGCGGCTGTTGTCGCGCGAGGCGCGGTCGGCGGCGGCCTTGGCGGCGTCGAGCTTCGCGGACTCCGCCTTCTGCTGGGCCTCGACGGCGGCCTTCTCCTCGGCCTGCTGGAGCGCCCGGCGCTCCTGGTCGGTCAGCGTGTTGAGCAGGTCCTGGGCCGCCTTCAGCTTGCCCTGGACCTCCTCCTTGGAGGCCTTCAGCTGCTGGGTGGTCGACTCCAGCTCGGCGAGCTTGCCCTGGGCCTCGTTGCGGTCCTGGTCGAGCTTGCGCTGCTGCTCCTGGAGCTCCTTCAGCTGACCCTTCTGGGTGCTGCCGGCCTGGTTCAGCGTGCCGGCCTGGCTGAGGAAGTTGTCCGGGCTGGAGGAGAACATCAGCTGGACGGTCGGGGATATGCCCCCGTTGCGGTACTGCTCGCCGGCGATCTCGGCCAGGCCGCCCTGGAGCTCGGTGACCTGGGCCTGCTGACGGGCCACCTGGTCCTGCAGGCCGGAGACCTGCTTCTCCAGCTCCTGCTGCTTGGCCTGGGCGGCGTTGTAGTTCTCGGTCGCGACCTCGGCCTGCTCGTTGAGCTGGTCGACCTGCTCCTTGACCTGTTCCTTGGTCGGCTGCGGGTCGGCGTGGGCGCCGGACTGCGCGGAGAGGGCGACGGCGGCGGCGGCGACACCGGTCAGGATCGAGACGCGGGCGCGACCGGCGGGCTTGGGACGACGATGGGACGCCACGAAGGCGGACTCCTTCTTCCTACGTCCGCCTACCGGGTGAGCTGACGGGTTCGGGCCGGAAGCATGCCCTACGACGCCTCACGGCCGTTCCACCGGCCGACCTGGCGCCGATTCACCCCGGAGGAACGTGGTTCCCCGGCTCCGCTCCACAGCGCCCCCAACCACTGGGCTCCCCTGTCGGGCAGTCGCTTCGACCTGCCCCGCTGCCTCGCGAACTCGGCGGTAACCACCGCCGCCACCCTGGCTGGGCGATCGACAGTGCGGTGGTTCGGGGCACGACCCTAGTAACTGAACCGTGATCCGTTCAAATCCTTGTCAGAAAAAAGACGGAAGATTACCCAAGTTCCTTTGTGAAAATGACCGATGGTGACCAGTGGCACACGCAAGGCTGATCGGTTCTCAGCATGCGGCCGCGAAGGGGCCGGAAACCCGAACGCCACCCCCGCACGGAGGTGGCGCTTTTCACAGGCCCGGGAGGAGCCCCTCGGGAGTGTCGGGCCGTCAGACCCGGCGGATGGTGTTGATCGACATCGCGTCGGCCTTCATCACCTTCACCACGTCACCGGTGTGCGGCGCGTGGACCACCATGCCGTTGCCGATGTACATCCCGACGTGGTGCATGTCGTTGCCGTAGATCACCAGGTCGCCCGGCTGGGCCTGGTCCAGCGAGGGCACCCGGGTGCCGTAGTGGCCCTGCTCCTGCGAGGTGCGTGGCAGCGAGACGCCGGCCTGCCCGTACGCCCAGACCATCAGGCCCGAGCAGTCGAAGGTGGTCGACCCGGTGGCGCCCCACACGTACGGCGAACCCTGCTTGCTCATCGCCTTGGCCATCGCCACGGCCGCGTAGCCGCTGGCCGGCGGCAGACTGCTGAGGTCGACCCGGTCGCTGCCGCGCGAGGCGCGGTCGTCCTGCGCCTGCTGGGCCCGCAGCGCGGCGCGGTCGGCGGCGCTCAGCGAGTTCAGCAGGTCCTGGGCGGCCTTCAGCTTGGTGTTGACGTCCGCCTTGGCCTGGTTCAGGTCCTTGGTGGTGGTGTCCAGCGAGGCGAGCACGGCGGCCGCCTCGGTCTTCTCCTGGTCCAGCCGGCGCTGCTGGTCCAGCAGCCCCTTGAGCGCCTCGGCCTGGCTGGTGCTGGCCTGCTGGACGGTGGAGGCCTTCTCCAGGTAGCCGGACGGGTCGGAGGAGAGCATCAGCTGGACGGACGGGTCGATGCCGCCGGTGCGGTACTGCTCGCCCGCCACCTCGGCGAGGCCGCCCTGGAGCTGGGTCATCTGCTCCTGGCTGCGGGCCACCTGGTCCTGCAGCTGGTCGGCCTGCTTGCGCAGCTGGTCGGCCCGCTCCTTGGCTCCGTTGTACTTCTCCGCCGCCTGCTCCTGCTCCTCCTGGAGCTGGTCGATCTGCGCCTTGACGTCCGATTTGTTCGGCTGCGGCGCAGCGTGCGCGGCCACCTGGGCGGAGAGGGCGACCGCAGTCGCAGCAGCAGCGGTGAGCACGGAGATCCGCGCGCGGCTCGGCTGCTTGGGACGGCGGTGGGAGGCCAAGGGACCGGCTCCTTCTTTCATCGGACTCACCCGATGGGATGAGGTTCCAGAAAATAGGTTTGACGCCAGACCCTAGTGAAGATCTATCCGTTTTGCCACTCCCCCGAAGGCGTGAACTCCGCTTTCCACACCGACTTCACGGAAGCCGCGCACCGCCTCGGAACCGCTCCTGACCAGGCATCATGCGGCCCGGTGGGATCAGGGCCGGGCCAGCCGGTTCAGCAGCAGCACCGACGCCACGGGGCGCGCGCCCGCCTTCCGCACGCCCTCCGCGACCTCCCGGTCGGTGGACACCACCACCACCGGGCGGCCCTGCGGCTCGGCCCGCACCAGGCGGCGGATCAGCTCGTCGGCCGTCTCCCCGGTCCGGCTGAACCGCACCCGGACCCCGCGCGGCGGCGCCATGATCACCGGGACGTCCAGGTCCTGCCCGTCGAACACACAGGTGACCTCCGCCTGGGTGCGCTGGGCCAGCATCGCCAGCCCGCCCAGCAGCCGTATACGCTGCTGCTCCAGCGGCAGCGTCGGATAACCGGTCTTGGTCACGTTGTAGCCGTCCACCACCAGGTGCACCTGAGGAATCGCCAGCAGCTGGTCCAACAGCGCCGGATCGTCCTCGGCCAGCCCGCGCCGGGCCACGTCGTGCGGGGAGGCCGCCCCCGGCACCACCGCCTCCACCAGGTCCGCCGGGCGGATCTGGGAGACCGGCAGCGCCAGCTCCCGCTGGAGTCCCTGGGCCGACTGCAGCACGGCGTCCAGCAGCAGCCGCAGCCGCATGTCCTCGACGCTGCGCCCCTCGCGGGCCGACCGGCGGCCCTGCTCGACCGCGTTCTCCAGTTCGGAGACCCGGTGCCTGAGCCTGCGCGCCTCGGTCTCGGCCGCGCCGCGCTCGGCCGCGGCCTGCGCCTTCACGGCCTCCAGCTCGCCGGCCACCCGGCGGGTCTCGGCCTGCGCCCGGCGGGTGTCGCTCTCCAGCGACCGCACCTTCTTGCGCAGCGACTCCGCCTCCTTGCGGACGCCGTCGGACTCGGCCCGCTGCCGGTCCAGGTCCGCCCGCGCGGAGGCCCGCACCTCGGCCAGCTCGGCCTGCAGCTTCTCCACCAGCCGGGCCGCCTCCGCGGCCGCGTCCTCGGCTCCGGCCCGCTCGGCCTCCTCGCCGACCTCGGCCACCAGCCGGCTCCAGCCCGGCGAACGCACCAGGTAGGCGGCGGCCGCGACGTCCATCGGATCGGCCGCGCCCGGGACGGTGCCCGACTCCAGCGCCTTCACCAGATCCGGCTGCCCCAGGCGCAGCCGCTCAGCTATCCGTACCCGGAAGGCAGGCTCCGCCTCCAGTGCCGCCGCCAGCGCGGTGGCCGCGTACTTGGCCCGTCGCGCCGGGGTGAACTTGACGTACTGGCGCAGGCCCTGCGGGAGCTCGGTCGACGGCAGCCCGCCGAGCGCGTCCGAGGCCAGCCCGACCACGCGCCGGCGCACGCCCTCGGGCAGCGGCCGGTCGAGCTTCTCGGCGCCGGGCTCCGCCGCGGGCTCGCAGGAGTCGTTCGCCGCCTCGGCCGAGGCCTCGGCCGCAGCAGGCTGAAGCCCCTGGGCTTCGCCGGGCTCCTTCGCTGCGTCCACCACGTCCTCGGCTCCGATCCTGGTCCAGCGGGCACGGCCGCTGCCGCCCCTGTCGTCACGCTCCGTGCGTCCTGTTTCTGTATTGTCCCGTGCGGCACGGGCGGGTGCGCCGCGCACCCACCCGTCGCACCGGCGGGGATCAGCCCTGCTCGGCGGGGTCCTGCGGCCCCTCGGCACCCGGCCGGGCCACCAGCTCGACCTGGTCCACCGCGTTGCACCAGCGGCAGCGCACCGACTCGACGGTCTCGCTCAGCACCTCGGTCTCCTCGACCTTGGACTCGCCGGCCAGGTCGAAGTGGAGGAACTCGGTCACCCGCGCGGTACGGGTCACGTCGAAGCGGGTGAGGTTGCCGCACAGGGTGCAGCGCCAGCGCGTCTCGGCAGTCAGGGCGGGGACGGTCATCGGGGGTCCTCTCGGGTGGTCCCTGTGTGGGCTAGGCGCTCCCCCCGGAGCCCCGGCATCGGCGGCGGGAGGCGGGAATGCCCGCCCCAAGCCTATTGCCTGGGGCAACCATCGCGACCACCGGTTGCCCGAACAACCGAGCTAGTCCACCTGCCGTAAACCGCCGTGTCACCTGCGGCGCCCGGAGGGATGCTTGGCCACATGGCGCTCGCGGCCCCCGACCACACCGCCGCCCCGGGCGGCCGCCCGGCGGCGACCGTCCCGGTGGTCAGCTACGCGCTGATCGCGGTCAACATCCTGGTCTTCCTGCTCGGCCCGGCCGCCGGGCTCAACCCGCTGTACGGCACCGGCCAGACCCGGCTCTGCGCGGAGCAGCGGTACGAGCAGCGCTGGGGCGCCATCCCGGCCGAGGTGCTGGCCGGCCGGGCGCTGACCGCCGGACAGCTCGCCGAGGCCCCCGACCCGGCCCCCGGCTGCCCGACCGCCCCGACCCCGGGCAAGCACCCGGCCCTGTCCGTCCTCACCGGGCTCTTCCTGCACGCCGGCTGGCTGCACCTTCTGGGGAACCTGCTCTTCCTCCAGGTCTTCGGCCCCACCGTCGAACGGCGGCTGGGCCGGGCCCGGTACGCCGTCTTCTACCTGGCCGCCGGCAGCCTGACCACGTACGGCTTCGCGCTCGCCGAGGCGCACTCGCCGAACTCCACCCGGGTGCTCATCGGCGCCTCCGGGGCGATCTCCGCCGCCCTCGGCGCCTACCTGCGCCTCCACCCCCGGGCCCGGGTGACCACCCTCGTCCCGCTGCTGCTCTTCCTGCCGCTGCGCTTCCCCTCCTGGCTGGTGCTCGGCCTCTGGTTCGCCCTGCAGTGGTGGTCGATGCACTCGGCCGGCCCGGGGGTGGCGTACCTGGTCCACGTGATCGGCTTCTCGGCCGGGTTCCTCTACGTCTGCACCGTGGTCCGCCACCCCCCGCGACGACCGGGCCGACGCCCGATACGCTGGCGGCACCCCACAAAGGAGCCCGAACTGTGATCACCGCCATCGTCCTGATCAAGACCAGTGTCGACCGCATCCCGGAGATCGCCGAGTCCATCGCCGCCATCGAGGGCGTGAGCGAGGTCTACTCGGTGACCGGGGGTTACAACCTGGTGGCGATGGTGCGGGTGCGCCGGCACGACGACCTGGCCGAGGTCATCCCGGGCCGGCTCAACAAGGTCCCGGGTGTGGCCCACACCGAGACCCAGATCGCCTTCCGCACCTACTCCCAGCACGACCTGGAAGCCGCCTTCGCCCTCGGCCTGGACGAGTAGCGATCAGCCCTCGCGCCGGCCCCGGTCGATCTGCGCGGTCGCGACGCAGCGCCCGCCCTCGTTGCGGTAGCTCCAGGCCGCGCCGTCCGTGACCAGCTCCCGGACGGCGGTCAGGAAGCGGTCCACGTGCTCGTCCGGCGTCCCGGCGCCGAAGCTCACCCGGATCGCGTTCAGGCTGCGCTCGCCCGGCAGCGAGGGATCGGGAGCGCCACACGCCGATTCGACGGCCGGGGCCTCGTCCCCGAGCAGCGTGCGCACCAGCGGGTGGGCGCAGAACAGGCCGTCGCGCACCCCGATGCCGTACTCGGCGGACAGCGCGGCCGAGAAGTGCGAGCTGTTCCAGCCCCGGACGACGAAGGACAGCACACCCACCCGCGTGGAATCCGCGCCGAACAGGTTCAGCACCTTGACCTGAGGGATCTCGGCCAGCCCGGCCGTCAGGCGGGCGATCAGCTGCTGCTCGCGGGCCTCCAGCGCGTCGAAGCCGGCCTCGGTCAGCGCCCGGCAGGCCGAGGCGATCGCGTAGGCGCCGATGACGTTCGGCGAGCCGGCCTCGTGCCGGGCCGGGCCGGTGTGCCACTGCACGGCCACCGAGCCGTCGGTCTCCCGGGCCACCGTGCGGGTCGCCCCGCCGCCGGCGAGGTACGGCTCGGCCGCGTCCAGCCAGTCCGCCCGGCCGGCCAGCACCCCGGCGCCGAACGGCGCGTAGATCTTGTGGCCGGAGAAGGCGATCCAGTCGACGTCCAGCTCGCGCACCGAGACCCGGTGGTGCGGCGCCAGCTGGGCGGCGTCCAGCACCACCCGGGCGCCGTGGCGGTGGGCGGTCCCGGTGAGCCCGGCGACCGGCCACAGCTCGCCGGTCACGTTGGAGGCGCCGGTGACGCAGAGCAGTTTGGGGCCCTCGGGCGCCTCGGCGAGCGCGGCCTCCAGCGCGGCCACCGCCTCGGCCCGCGAGCGCGGCGCCCGCAGGTAGGTCACGTCCAGTCCGGCGTGCGCCCAGGGCAGCAGCGAGGCGTGGTGCTCGGTCTCGAAGGCGAACACCCGGGTGCCAGCCGGAACGGCGGCGGCCAGCAGGTTGAGCGAGTCGGTGGTGGCCCGGGTGAAGACCACCTGATCGCCCTCGCGCAGGTCGAGGAACTCGCCGACGGTGCGGCGGCTCTGCTCGAACAGGTCGGTGGACAGCTGCGAGAGGTACCCGGCGCCGCGGTGGACGCTGCCGTAGTACGGCGCGTAGGCGGCGACGTCGTCCCACACCCGCTGGAGCGCCGGCGAGCTGGCCGCGTAGTCGAGCGCCGCGTAGCCGACCCTCTCACCGCTGGCGAGCGGGACCTCGACGTCGGCGCCGAGGACGGCGAGCGGGGCGCAGATTTCGGTGGAGAGGGACATGAGGATGCACTCCTTCAGGGGTGTAGGGACCCCCGGGAGTGCCAGTCGTCGGGCGTCCGCGCTTGCCGCACGGACGGTTTGCCGTGGCGACCCGGTCCTCACCCAGGGCACCCCGCCACGGACGGAGGGTTGCCGGACAGCCAGCTGGGGCTTGACGCTGTCGCTCATGACCTGGCGAAGACTCTAGGCCGCGTCCAGCGGGTGGTCAAACGGGCGTCCGGCATCCGGACAGCACGCGAAGAGCCCGCGCCGGCGTACCGGCACGGGCTCCCCAACGGCCGTCTCAGATCCGGCTGGTGGCCTCCGACCAGCGCCGCAGCAGGTCCTGTGCGGCGCCGGAGTCGATCGCCTTCGCGGCCCGCTCCATGCCGGCCGCCAGCTGCTCGGTCAGCGGTGCGTCACCCAGGTCCAGTGCGACCAGCGCCGCCGCCGTGTTCAGCAGGACGGCGTCCCGCACCGGCCCGTGCTCCCCCGCCAGCAGCCGCCGCGCGACCTCGGCGTTGTACGAGGCGTCCGCCCCGCGCAGCGCCTCGATGCCGACCAGCTCGATGCCGACGTCCCGCGGGTCGAAGGTGGTCTCGGTGACCGCTCCGTCGCGCACCAGCCAGACCTGCGAGGTGGTGGTGATGGTCAGCTCGTCCAGCCCGTCGTCACCGCGGAAGACCAGCGCCGTCGCACCCCGCCGGGCCAGCACCCCGGCGATCAGCCCGGACAGCCGGGTGTCGAAGCAGCCGATGGCGTGCGCGGTGACCTTGGCCGGGTTGGTCAGCGGGCCGAGGATGTTGAAGGCGGTCGGCACCCCGAGGTCGCGCCGCGCGGTGGCCGCGTGCCGCATCGAGGGGTGGAACTTCGCCGCGAAGCAGAAGGTGAGCCCGACTTCCTCGGCCACCTCGGCGACCCGCCGGGAGGAGAGGTCCAGCGCCACCCCGAGCTTCTCCAGCACGTCCGACGAACCGCTGGCGGAGGAGGCCGACCGGTTGCCGTGCTTGACCACCTTGGCGCCGGCGGCCGCCGCGACGATCGCCGACATGGTGGAGATGTTGACGGTCTTCGCCCGGTCCCCGCCGGTGCCGACGATGTCCACCGCCGGGCCGGGGATCTCCAGCGGCTCGGCGTGCGCGTACATCGCGTCGACCAGACCGGCGATCTCCTCGACCGACTCGCCCTTGGCCCGCAGCGCGATCATGAACCCGGCCACCTGCACCGGGGACGCCTCGCCGCTCATGATCCGGTCCATCGCCCACTCGGTGGACGAGCGGTCGAGGTCGTCCCCCTGCAACAGTGCCGCCAGGAGGTCCGGCCAGGTGCGGACCACCTGCGCGGGGTCGCTACCGCCGTTCGCAGGGTTCACGTTCACCATGGCTGACTCCAGCTGTTGTCGGTTCCCCACTCCAGGGGGACGTCCGTACGGATGGAGCCAGCCTATCGAGCGAAGGGGCCGCTTCTACCCCTGTATTTCCTAACTGCCGGAGCGGATTTCAGCGGACTGCCGGAGTCCGCTTCGCCAGCCGCGTCCGCAGCAGGGTGGCGACCGCCTCGGCCAGCGCCACCGGGTCCACCGGGTGGGAGATGGCGGCGTCGGCCCGGCTCCAGGCGGCGAGCCAGGAGTCCTGCGGCCGCCCGATCAGCACCAGCACCGGCGGGCAGCCGTAGATCTCGTCCTTGAGCTGGCGCCCGAGGCCCAGCCCACCCGCCGGAACGGCCTCGCCGTCCAGCACGCAGAGGTCCACTCCCCCCTTCTCCAGCGCCTTGAGCACCGCGGGGGTGGTCGCGCACTCCAGGTAGGACAGTTCCGGAAGATCCTCGGCGGGCCGGCGGCCGAGCGCCGTCAGCACCTGCTCACGGGTGTTGCGGTCGTCGCTGTAGACGAGGACGGTGAGCGTCTCATCGGTCGTGTACGCCATGGGCCCTGCTCCCTCAAGTGTGATCCGGACCACGTTCGCCTGATCCGGATGCTACTCCGGATCACCCTCCGCCGAGTCCCCCTCGCACACGTTCCTCCCCGAGCCGCCGTGTCCCGGGCTCACCCACCCGGAGGACGGCCCGTCACCCGACCCCGCCCGGTCCACCCGTACGGCCGACCCGAGGCGTCTCCCCCTTATCTCCCGCGGCTACTCCGACCGTGCAGCGACGCGCCGGGCAAGGGGGTCGTAGGCTCCTCCGAGGAACCATCAGAAAAGGGACGCGCCGCTGCTCAGCCCCCGTCCGGACACCCCGTCGACCCCCAAGCGGGCATACCGCACGCACCGGACACTCCGAGGGACACCCCCCGACGTGAAGACGGAATAAGGGACCGACATAATGTCCGTCGTGGCGACAGCAACAGCAGTAGAAACCGGGCACGCGCACGGATCGGTCAACCGGCCGAACATGGTCAGCGTCGGAACGATCGTCTGGCTCAGTTCCGAGTTGATGTTCTTCGCGGCCCTCTTCGCGATGTACTTCACGCTCCGCTCCGTCAAGGGGCCGGAGTTCTGGACCGAGAAGGCCCACGCCCTCAACGTGCCCTTCTCCTCGGTCAACACCACGATCCTGGTGCTCTCCTCGCTCACCTGCCAGCTCGGCGTGTTCGCTGCCGAGCGCGGTGACGTGAAGAAGCTCCGGGCGTGGTTCATCCTCACGTTCGCCATGGGCGCGGTCTTCATCGGCGGCCAGGTCTTCGAGTACACCGAGCTGGTCAAGAAGGACGGCCTCTCGCTGTCCTCCGACCCGTACGGCACGGTGTTCTACCTGACCACCGGCTTCCACGGGCTGCACGTGACGGGTGGTCTGATCGCCTTCCTGCTGGTCCTGGGACGGACGTACGCAGCCAAGCGCTTCACGCACGAGCAGGCCACCGCCGCGATCGTCGTGTCGTACTACTGGCACTTCGTCGACGTCGTGTGGATCGGCCTGTTCGCGACCATCTACCTGATCAAGTAACCAGCTGATCAGGTCGCTGGCCACCGGCAGCGGCCCCCGCCCTCACCGGCGACGGGCCGCTTCTGCCGGTGCCGACGCTCCCACCGACCGACCGCGCGCGCAGCCCTAGACGGGCAGCCTCGTGCCGGCCAGACCGGCCGCCGGGTGCACCCACCAGTCGACCAGATCCTGACACCGGGGTTATTCCGTGAAAAAGCTCTCCGCACGACGGCGCCACCCATTGGCGGCGCTGGTCGTCCTACTTCTCGCCCTGGCGGCAACCGGGGGGCTGTACGCCGCGTTCGCGCCCGCCGACAAGGCGCAGGCCGACGTCGCCGCGCAGTCGCTCGCGATCGATGAGGGCAAGAAGCTCTTCGCCGTGGGCTGCTCCTCCTGCCACGGCCTGAACGGCCAGGGCAGCAGTGACGGTCCGAGCCTGGTCGGCGTCGGCTCCGCTGCTGTCGACTTCCAGGTCGGCACCGGCCGCATGCCGGCCCAGCAGCCCGGCGCCCAGGTCCCGCGCAAGAAGAACATCTACTCGCAGGCCGAGATCGACCAGCTCGCCGCCTACGTCGCCTCCCTCGGTCCCGGCCCGGTGACCCCGAAGGAGGAGCAGTTCACCTCGACCAACCCCGAGGACATCTCCAAGGGTGGCGAGCTGTTCCGCACCAACTGCGCCCAGTGCCACAACTTCGCCGGCCAGGGTGGTGCCCTGACCAAGGGCAAGTCCGCCCCGTCGCTCGAGGGCGTGGACGCCAAGCACATCTACGAGGCCATGCAGACCGGCCCGCAGAACATGCCGTCGTTCCCGGACACCACCATGCCCGAGGAGCAGAAGAAGCAGATCGTGGCCTTCGTCCGCCACACCACCAACGATGAGCCCAACCCCGGCGGTCTCACCCTGGGCAGTCTCGGTCCGGTGACCGAGGGTCTGTTCGGCTGGATCTTCGGCCTCGGCACGCTCATCGCGGTCGCGATCTGGGTCGCCGCCCACACCACCAAGGCCAAGAAGTCATGAGCCACGACATGTCAGAAGAGAAGCTCCCGGAGCCGCACGGCTCCGCCGGCGAGGTGGCCGACCATGGCAGCCCGTTCGCCGACCCGGGCCTGCCGGCCCACGAGCCCCGTCGCACCGACATCGACGAGCGGGCCGCCCAGCGCGCCGAGCGCCAGGTCTCGCTGATGTTCGTGATCTCGATGCTCGCCACCATCGGCTTCATCGCCTCGTACGTGGCCATCGACCCGGACCAGATCGTCTACGTCTTCCCGCTCGGTCACATCAGCGCGCTGAACTTCGCGCTCGGTCTGACCCTGGGCGTCGCGCTGTTCATGATCGGCGCGGGCGCGGTCCACTGGGCTCGCACCCTGATGTCGGACGTCGAGATGCCGTCCGAGCGTCACCCGATCGAGGCCTCCGACGAGGTCCGTGCCGACGTCATCGAGCAGTTCAGGACCGGTGCCGCCGAGTCCGGCTTCGGCCGCCGCAAGATGATCCGCAACACCCTGATCGGCTCCATGGCGCTGGTCCCGCTCTCCGGCGTGGTCCTGCTCCGTGACCTTGGCCCGCTTCCCGAGAAGAAGCTCAAGGAGACCGGTTGGAAGGAGGCGACCGAGGCCAAGCCGCTGCAGCTCATCAACATGAACACCATGCAGCCGATGAAGCCCGAGGACATCATCGTCGGCTCGCTCACGTTCGCCATGCCGGAGGGCCTGTCCACGCACAGCGAGGACTTCCAGCAGCGGATCGCCAAGGACGCCCTGATGCTGGTCCGCATCGCGCCCGAGGACATCAAGGACGAGAAGTCCAAGGAGCTGGGCTTCGAGGGCATCCTCGCCTACTCCAAGATCTGCACCCACGTCGGCTGCCCGATCAGCCTGTACGAGCAGCAGACCCACCACGCGCTCTGCCCCTGCCACCAGTCGACCTTCGACCTGGCGGACGGCGCTCGCGTCATCTTCGGCCCGGCCGGCCACCCGCTGCCGCAGCTGAAGATCATCACTGACGAGAAGGGCAACCTGGTCGCCACCGGCGACTTCGCTGAGCCCGTCGGCCCGAGCTACTGGGAGCGTGCTCGATGAGTAGCGCGAGCAGCACCACCACCGGTGCCGCCAAGCCCTCCAGCACGCGCGCCAAGCCCGCCAACAAGTGGGAGGCCGCGGCTGACTGGACTGACGGCCGGCTGGGGATCTACTCCCTCGCCAAGGCCAACCTGCGGAAGATCTTCCCGGACCACTGGTCCTTCATGCTGGGCGAGATCTGCCTCTACACGTTCATCATCATCATCCTGACCGGTGTCTACCTGACGCTGTTCTTCAAGCCCTCGATGGCCGAGGTCGTCTACGACGGCTCGTACGTGCCGCTCAAGGGCATCCCGATGTCGGAGGCCTACGCCTCCACCGTCGACATCAGCTTCGAGGTTCGCGGCGGTCTGCTGATCCGTCAGATCCACCACTGGGCCGCCCTGGTCTTCGTGGCCGCGATGCTCGTGCACATGATGCGCGTGTTCTTCACCGGCGCGTTCCGCAAGCCGCGTGAGATCAACTGGGTCTTCGGCTTCCTGCTGCTGGTCCTGGGCATGTTCGACGGCTTCTTCGGCTACTCGCTGCCGGACGACCTGCTCTCGGGCACCGGTATCCGCTTCATGGAAGGCGCGATCCTCGCCGTCCCGCTGATCGGCACCTACGTCCAGATGTTCCTGTTCGGGGGCGAGTTCCCCGGCCACGACATCGTGCCGCGGTTCTTCACCATCCACGTGCTGCTGATCCCGGGCATCATGCTCGGCCTGCTGGTGGCGCACCTGATCCTGGTCTTCTACCACAAGCACACCCAGTGGGCGGGCCCGGGCAAGACCGAGAAGAACGTCGTCGGCATGCCGCTGATGCCGGTCTACATGGCCAAGGCCGGTGGCTTCTTCTTCCTGGTGTTCGGCCTCATCGCCGTCATCTCGGCGATCGCCACGATCAACCCGATCTGGGCGTACGGCCCGTACCGTCCGGACCAGGTCTCCACGGACGCCCAGCCCGACTGGTACATGGGCTTCTCCGAGGGTCTGATCCGTGTCATGCCGGGCTGGGAGATCAGTGTCTGGGGCGGCCACACCCTCAACCTGGGTGTCATGGTCCCGCTGGCGATCTTCCCGCTGGTCCTGGTCTCGATCGCGGCCTACCCGTTCATCGAGGGCTGGATCACCGGCGACAAGCGCGAGCACCACATCCTGGACCGCCCGCGCAACGCTCCGGTCCGCACCGCCCTGGGCGCCGCCTGGATCAGCCTCTACCTGATCCTGCTGATGGCCGGTGGCAACGACCTGTTCGCCACCCACCTGCACCTGTCGATCAACTCGGTCACCTACTTCGTCCGCGTCGGCTTCTTCGTCGTCCCGGTCGTCGTCTTCATCATCACCAAGCGCTGGTGCCTCGGCCTCCAGCGCCGTGACAAGGAGAAGGTGCTGCACGGCCGCGAGACGGGTGTCATCAAGCGCCTGCCGCACGGCGAGTTCGTCGAGGTGCACGCCCAGCTCCCGCAGAAGGACCTGTACAAGCTCACCGCGCACGACCAGAACCAGCCGGTCGAGCTGCCGGCCCAGACGGACGAGAACGGCGTGGCCCGCAAGGCCGGCGTCCTCACCCGCACCCGGGCCAAGCTCTCCCGCGGCTTCTACGGCGAGGGCAGCCAGATCCCCAAGCCGACCGCCGAGGAGCACCACGAGATCACCAGCGGCCACGGCCACCACTGATCCCGTAGGCACCACCGCGTCACCCCGAGGGCCGCTGACCAGAGTTCTTCTGGTCGGCGGCCCTCGGCCCTTTTCCGAACCTGCCGGCCCCGTACCCGCCCGCGCCACCAGGAGCCCCCGTGCAGCTCTCCGTCGATCCCGCCTCGGCCACTCCCCCGTACGAGCAGATCCGCGCCCAGATCGCCGAGCGGGCCCGCTCCGGCGAACTGCCGACCGGACTGCGGCTGCCCACCGTCCGGGCCCTGGCCGAGGAGCTGGGGCTGGCCGCCGGCACCGTCGCCCGGGCCTACCGCGAGCTGGAGGCGGACGGCGTGGTGGAGACCCACGGCCGGCGCGGCACGCTGATCGCCGCCACCGGGGACGCGGCCCACCGGCTGGCGGCCGAGGCCGCCGCCGAGTACGCCGCCCGGGCGAGCCGCCTGGGCGTCTCCCACGCGGACGCCCTGGCCGCCGTGGACACCGCGCTGCGGCTGGCCTACCCGGAGGGTTAGGGCTTGTCGCCTGGGAAGGAGCTTCAGAGCTCGGGGCGGATCATCCCCGAGGCGGGGGCCTGGGCGGCCGGTGCGGTGGTGCTGACGGGCTCTCCGGAGGCGCTGTGCTTGACCCAGTCCGTCCAGTCGACGTTCCAGTCCCCGAAGCCGTTGCCGAAGGGCTCCATCCGGGCGCCGCGGCTGTTCACCACCGTCACCAGGTCCCCCACCCGGGTGTGCTCGTAGAACCACCTGGCGTTCTCGTTGTTCATGCCGGTGCAGCCGTGGCTGACGTTCTCCACGCCCTGCGAGCTGACCGACCAGGGCGCCGCGTGGACGTACTCGCCGCTCCAGGTCACCCGGGTGGCCCACTTCACGTCCAGGTCGTACGAATCCGTGCTGCCGGCCGCTATCCCGATCGTCTCACCGTTCATCCGGACCGAGCGCTCCTGGCCGAGCACCACCTTGACGCCGTTGCGGGTGTCGAAGCCGGGCTTGCCGGTGGTGACCGGGATGGTCCGCAGCACCTCTCCGTCGCGCTTCAGGGTGAGCTCGTGGGCGGCCGCGTCGATCACCGTCTCCACCCGCTCGCCTATCCGCAGCTTCAGCGAGCTGCGGTCACCGCCGTAGAGCCCGTCGGCGATCCGGCTGCCGG
The DNA here is from genome assembly GCF_044767505.1 of Kitasatospora sp. NPDC101235. NCBI lineage: Bacteria > Bacillati > Actinomycetota > Actinomycetes > Kitasatosporales > Streptomycetaceae > Kitasatospora > Kitasatospora sp. NPDC101235. The sequence goes on along the minus strand of NZ_JBIWNZ010000001.1, from coordinate 468,963 downwards.
TGCCGTCGAAGGACAGCGAGACGGTCGTGCCGACCGGCCAGTAGTCCTGCGGGCGGAAGTGCAGGTTCTTGTCGTCCACCCAGTACCAGGCGCCGACGACGGAGGGCTGGGAGCCGACGGTCAGGGCGCGCTCGACCTCCAGGCGGGCCTGCGGGCTCTTCACGGCCTCGGAGAGCTGCACGGTGAGCGGCTGGCCCACGCCGTAGACGCCGCTGCCGGAGGAGTCCGGGCCGAGCTTGGCGTTGAGCAGGTGCTCGGCGGCGATGGTGCTGAAGCTCGCGGTGGTGTCGCCGCGGCCGCCCTTGCCGTCGTCGGCGGAGATCCGCACCGTGTACGCGGTGGCGGCCTTCAGCCGGCCGGTGGTCTGCCAGCTGCGCTGGTCCTCGGCGAGCTTCCCGGCGATCACCCGGCCGTCCGGGCCGGCCACGGTGACGTCGGTGAGCCGGCTGCCCTTGACGGCGGTCACGGTGACCGGCTGGGAGGGATCGGCCTTGCCGTCCGCCGAGAGGTGGATCAGGGGGGCCGCGTCGATCCGGTGCGGTCCGGTGGGTTCGTCGTCCTCTGACATGCAGGCAGCCAGTGGGACCAGTACTGCGAGGGCCAGCGAGATGCCGCCGAGAGCTGCGATTCCGTGCCTGTCGGCCATGACCGCCTCCGAGGGGTCGCACGATTGATCAGATCGTAGGAACGCATGCTGGCGGAGCGACATCCGAGGGACCCGCCGTTCACCCGCCGGAGTGAGGCCGTCACCCCGGAGACGCAGCAGGGCCGGTCCCCCCGTGCGGGAGGACCGGCCCTGGTGTCGGCAGCGGGAACCCTACTGGTTCTGGTTCTCGCCCCGGTAGAACTCGAAGACCCATCCGAAGATGCCGATCGCGATGATCGGGGCGGCCCAGAACATCAGCCACCAGCCGAAGATCACGCCCATGAAGGCGAGCGCGCCACCGAGCGCCAGCGAGAGCGGCTGCCAGCTGTGCGGGGCGAAGAAGCCCAGCTCGCCGGAGTCGTCCGCCACCTCGGCCTCAGGGTTGTCACCCGCGCCGCTGTCCACCCGGCGGGCGGTGAAGGCGAGGTAGTACCCGATGAAGGCGCAGAGCCCGAAGGCCAGGAACAGCGCCGTGGTGCCGGCGGCCTCGATGCCCTTGTCCGAGCCGTTCGTCCACAGGCCGTAGGTGACGGCCATCGCCAGGACGAAGACCGACAGGCCGAGGAAGATCTTTCCCTGTTCCTTCATCAGGCGTCACCCTCGCTCTTGCCCTTGCCCAGCTTCGGGGCGTCGTACTTCGCCGGGGTCACACCGGCGAGGTGCTTGGCCGGCTCACCGTGGTTCTCCAGGTAGTCCAGCGCGGCGATCTCCGGGTGGTGGAGGTCGAAGGCCGGGGATTCGGAGCGGATCCGCGGGAGGGTGAGGAAGTTGTGCCGCGGCGGCGGGCAGGAGGTCGCCCACTCCAGCGAGCGGCCGAAGCCCCACGGGTCGTCCACGGTGACCTTCTCGCCGTACTTGGCGGTCTTCCACACGTTGTAGAGGAACGGCAGCATCGACAGGCCGAGCACGAAGGAGCCGATGGTCGAGACGGTGTTCAGGGCGGTGAAGCCGTCCGAGGCCAGGTAGTCGGCGTAGCGGCGGGGCATGCCCTCCGCGCCGAGCCAGTGCTGCACCAGGAAGGTGGTGTGGAAGCCGAAGAACAGCGTCCAGAAGGTGATCTTGCCGAGGCGCTCGTCCAGCATCTTGCCGGTCATCTTCGGCCACCAGAAGTGGAAGCCGGCGAACATCGCGAACACGACGGTGCCGAAGACCACGTAGTGGAAGTGGGCGACGACGAAGTACGAGTCCGAGACGTGGAAGTCGATCGGCGGGGAGGCCAGCAGAACACCGGTCAGACCACCGAAGAGGAAGGTGACCAGGAAGCCTACCGTCCAGAGCATCGGGGTCTCGAAGCTCAGCGAGCCCTTCCACATGGTGCCGACCCAGTTGAAGAACTTCACACCGGTCGGGACCGCGATCAGGAAGGTCATGAACGAGAAGAACGGCAGCAGCACTTGTCCGGTGACGTACATGTGGTGCGCCCACACCGTCACGGACAGACCGGCGATCGCGATGGTGGCCGCGATCAGACCGGAGTAACCGAACATCGGCTTGCGGCTGAAGACCGGGATGATCTCCGACACGATGCCGAAGAACGGCAGCGCGATGATGTACACCTCGGGGTGACCGAAGAACCAGAACAGGTGCTGCCAGAGCATCGCCCCGCCGTTGGCCGGGTCGAAGACGTGGGCACCGAACTTGCGGTCCGCCTCCAGGGCGAACAGCGCGGCGGCCAGCACCGGGAAGGCCAGCAGGATCAGCACCGAGGTCAGCAGGACGTTCCAGACGAAGATCGACATCCGGAACATCGTCATGCCCGGAGCGCGCATGCAGATGATCGTGGTGATGAAGTTGACCGCACCGAGGATCGTGCCGAAGCCGGAGAAGGCCAGACCCATGATCCACATGTCGCCGCCGACGCCGGGCGAGTGCACCGCGTCCGACAGCGGGGAGTAGGCGAACCAACCGAAGTCGGCGGCGCCGTTCGGGGTCAGGAAGCCCCCCACCGCGATGGTCGAACCGAAGAGGTACAGCCAGTACGCGAACATGTTCAGACGCGGGAACGCCACGTCCGGGGCACCGATCTGGAGCGGCATGATCCAGTTCGCGAAGCCGGAGAAGAGCGGCGTCGCGAACATCAGCAGCATGATCGTGCCGTGCATCGTGAACGCCTGGTTGAACTGCTCGTTCGACAGGATCTGGGTCCCGGGACGAGCCAGCTCGGCACGCATGACCAGGGCGAGGATGCCGCCGATCAGGAAGAAGGCGAACGACGTGGCCAGGTACAGCGTGCCGATCGTCTTGTGGTCAGTGGTGGTCAGCCACTTGATGATGGTCGAACCCGGCTTCCGGGTCCGCTGCGCCCCGACCGTGACGGCCTCGGCGCCCCCGCCGGCCGCGGCGGGCTCGTTGAGGATTGTCACTTCTCTTCACTTCCCATGGTGATCAGGCCGGAGGGCACCGCACCGTTCTGGCCCTTGGCGCGAAGCTCGGCCAGGTGCTTGTCGTAGTCGGCGCGGTCGACGACCTTGACGTTGAACAGCATGCGCGAGTGGTCGACGCCGCAGAGCTCGGCGCACTTGCCCATGTACTCGCCCTTGACGGTCGGCGTGACCTCGAACTTGTTCACCACGCCCGGCACGACGTCCATCTTCATCATGAAGTTGACGGGCCAGAAGTCGTGGATGACGTCACGCGAGGTGAGACGGAACTGCACCGTCTCGTTGACCGGCAGCCAGAGCGTCGGAGCGTCCTTGGGCGTACCGACTTCGTACGCGGCGTCCTTGTTGGCCGGGTCGGGGGTCTCGGTGTTCTCGTAGTTGAACGCCCAGCTCCACTGGAAGCCGACCACGTTGACGTAGTGCTGCGGCTTCTCGGAGACCTGCGTCAGCTTCGCTTCGTCGCGGGCGACGAAGTAGAAGAGGACCGAGACGATGATGATGGGGACCGCGGTGTAGAGCGCCTCGATGGGCACGTTGTACCGGGTCTGCGGGGGGATCTCCACACCGGTGCGCTTGCGCCGGTGGAAGATCACGCTCCAGATGATCAGACCCCACATCAGTACGCCGACCACCAGCGCCGCGATCCAGGAGCCCTGCCACATCTGGAGGACCATGGGTCCTTCCTTGGTGACGGGGCTCGGGAGGCCAAGCCTGGGGAGGTCGTTGGCCGAGCAGCCGGTGGCGGTCGCGATGACGAGGCCCAGTGCCAGCGCCTGAGGCAGCTTCCGCCGCATCGTGCGCCGCGGCGAGCGGTCGGAGCCGTTGGGACTCACGTAGCGCCTTCCCGAAGTCTCGCCCGCCTTCGCGTCGCCCCGGGGAGGAGTGTGAGCCTCCCCGGCGACCCGTCCACGGGCACGGTTTGAATGCTTATGCGGGCCAAACCCTACTCCAGCCTTATGCGCTCCTGACGGGCAGCCCCCGGTAACGCGCCGCCTGCTAGCCCGATCAGGCCCGGCAGGGGCTGCGCCGCAGGTCATCGTACGCATTCGAGGTCCGTACGCCCGATCGGGGGATGACCTCGGACGACGCCCGTGACGGTCCGTCGGACGCGGACGAAGCGGACATTCGGGATGATCGACTGACGGTGGGTGAGCCGCACGGCCGGACCGGGCCGCGGGCCGGGTGTGTCGTTAAATGTGACCGTGTACTTCGACGTGGCCTCGACGGCCCCTCTGCACCCCGTCGCCCGGCAGGCACTGACCGCCGCCCTGGACGAGGGCTGGGCCGACCCGGCCCGGCTCTACCGCTCCGGCCGGCAGGCCCGGATGCTGCTGGACGCCGCCCGCGAGACGGTGGCCGCGGTGCTGGGCGCGCGGGCGGACGAGATCGCCTTCACCGCGAGCGGCACCCAGGCCGTCCAGCTCGGCCTGCTGGGAGCCCTGGCCGGGAACCGGCGGCGCGGCAGCCACTTCGTGCACTCCGCGGTGGAGCACTCCAGCGTGCTGCACGTCGCCGAGCGCCACGCGGGCGGCGGGGGCGAGGTGTCGGTGGCTCCGGTGGACCGGGGCGGGAGGGTCGACCCGGCGGCCTTCGGCGCGCTGCTGCGCCCGGACACCGCGCTGGCCGCGGTGCAGAGCGCCAACCACGAGGTCGGGACGGTGCAGCCGGTCGGCGAGGTCGCCGCGCTGTGCGCGGAGGCCGGCGTCCCGCTGCTGGTGGACGCGGCGCAGAGCGCCGGGCGGGTGGACGTCCCGGCGGGCTGGTCGCTGCTGACCGCGAGCGCCCACAAGTGGGGCGGCCCGCCCGGGGTCGGGGTGCTGGCGGTGCGCAAGGGCGTCCGGTACGCCTCGCCGCTGCCCGCCGACGAGCGCGAGGGCGGCCGGGTGCCCGGCTACGTCAACGTCCCGGCGATCGTGGCCGCGGCCGCCTCGCTGCGCGCCGTGCGGGCCGAGGCCGAGCAGGAGAACGCCCGGCTGCACGCGCTGGTGGAACGGATCCGCACCCGGGTGCCGCAGCTGGTGCCCGAGGTCGAGGTGGTCGGCGACCCGGTGCGGCGGCTGCCGCACATCGTCACCTTCTCCTGTCTGTACGTGGACGGGGAGGTGCTGCTGACCGAGCTGGACCGGGCGGGCTTCGCGGTCTCCTCCGGTTCCTCCTGCACCTCGTCCACCCTGACGCCCAGCCACGTGCTGGCGGCGATGGGGGTGCTCACCGAGGGGAACGTCCGGGTCTCGCTGCCGTACGGCACGGCCGAGGCCGACGTGGAGCGCTTCCTCGCGGTGCTGCCCGACCTGGTGGCGGGCGTCCGGGCGCCGCTCGGACTGGACCTGCCGGCGCCGAAGCCGGCCGCCGGGGAGTCGCTGCTGGTCATCGACGCCCTGGGCAAGCGCTGCCCGCTGCCGGTGATCGAACTGGCGAAGCGGATCGGCGAGGTGCCGCAGGGCGGCACGGTGGCCGTGCTGTCGGACGACGAGGCGGCCCGGCTGGACATCCCCGCCTGGTGCGAGATGCGCGGCCAGGAGTACGCGGGCGAGGTCCCGGCCGCCGAGTACGGCGGCGACCGGGGCTCGGCCTACCTCGTCGTCCGGCGGACTACTTGACCAGGTGCGCGCTGATCTCGGTGGCCGCCTCGGCGCCGTAGGCCTCCTCGAAACGCTTCAGGAAGGCGGCCGGGCGCAGCGTGTACTCCTGGGTGCCGACGGTCTCGATCACCAGGGTGGCGAGCATGCAGCCGAGCTGGGCGGAGCGCTCCAGGTCGAGGTCCCAGGACAGGCCGGACAGGAAGCCCGCGCGGAACGCGTCGCCGACGCCGGTCGGGTCGACCTTGGCCTCCTCCTTGGCGCAGCCGACCAGGATCGGCGCCTCGCCCTTGCGCTCGATCCGCACGCCCTTGCTGCCCAGGGTGGTGACCCGGGTGCCGACGCGGGTGAGCAGCTCGTCGGCGTCCCAGCCGGTCTTGCTCTCGATCAGCGCGGCCTCGTACTCGTTGGTGAAGAGGTACGCGGCGCCGTCCACGATCTCGCGGATGTCGTCGCCCTCCAGGCGGGCCAGCTGCTGGGAGGGGTCGGCGGCGAAGGCGTAGCCGCGGGTGCGGCACTCCTGGGTGTGGCGGACCATGCCCTGCGGGTCGTCGGCGCCGATCAGGACGAGGTCCAGACCGCCGACGCGGTCGGCGATCGGCTTCAGCTCGATGTTGCGGGCCTCGGCCATGGCGCCGGTGTAGAACGAGGCGATCTGGTTGTGGTCCTCGTCCGTGGTGCACATGAAGCGCGCGGTGTGCCGGGTCTCGGAGATGTGGACGGAGTCGCAGTCCACGTTGTTGCGCTCCAGCCAGCTGCGGTACTCGGCGAAGTCCGCACCCGCGGCGCCGACCAGGACCGGGCGCAGGCCGAGGACGCCCATGCCGAAGGCGATGTTCGGCGCGACGCCGCCGCGGCGGATGTCCAGGGCGTCGACCAGGAAGGACAGCGACACGGTGTGCAGCTGCTCGGCGACGAGCTGGTCGGCGAACCGGCCGGGGAACGTCATCAGGTGGTCGGTGGCGATCGAGCCGGCGACGGCGATACGCACGGAAGGTCTCCTCAGGGTGGCTGCGGGGCCAGCGGGCAGTCGGGGATGAACCCACCTACGGTACCCGGCCCCGGGGAGCGCCCAGGCAAGAGTGCCGCAAGTTGCCGCCCGCACCGCCATGGTGGCACCCGTTGCCCTCCGACGTGTACTACCTCCCGGTAGCACTGGTGGGCGGCCGGGCCGCTGCCTAGGGTCGGCCTTGAGGGCGTGCCGTCTGACGCGCCCCGTGGAGGCCCGCCGTGCGGGCGGGCCCCGTCGTCGACCGTGGCAGCGTGGCCACGGCCCTGGATCGGAGCGATGCCCGATGATGACCGACCAATCCGCCCCGCCCGCCCTGCGGTGCGAGGACGGCGAGACGCTCGACGCCCTGGTGGACTCCTCCCGGCGGCTGCGCCGGTTCTGGCCGCAGCTCGCGGCCGGCCCGGAGCCCACCGCCCCCTCGCCGGACGGTTTCCGGGTCCCCTCCGAGGCGCAACGGGTGGTCGCCGGGATGGCCGAGTACAACTTCTGAGGCCCGTGGCGCAACGGTGCGGAACCGGATCCGACCGGAGCACGTCACATCCGCGCGGAGCAGCCGAGGAGGCGGCACCGCTGAGTCCTCGGGAGGATGTGCAGATGGATCTGGAGACGATGCCCCGGCGCGGTCGGCGGGCGGCGGCCCTGGCGGGTCTGGCGCTGGCCGCGGTGGTGACGGTGGCCGGCTGCGACGGGGGCGGCAAGCCCGCCTCGGACTCGGCGGCGAGCGGCGCGGCCGCCTCGGCGAGTGCCTCCCCGCAGGCCCCGGCTGACGCCGCGAGCCCGTCCTCGGCTGCGCCGACGGGGAGTTCCTCCGGTGCCGGGCAGCCGGCCCGGACGCCGCCGACCGGCTTCACGCCCACCCCGGCCTCGCCGGCGCCCGGGCAGCCGGCCCCGGCCACTCCCCCGGGCAACGGGATCGCGGTGGGCGAGCCGGACCCGAACGGTTCGGGCTCGCCCGTCCGCCCGCCGGTCGCCTACCGGGTGGACGGCACCACCAAGCTGACCGTCTACTTCTTCGGCGGGGTCTGCACCAAGTACGCGCTGAAGGCGGACGAGTCGCAGCCGGGCCGGGTGGACGTGCTGGTCGTACCTGGCCCGCCCACGGTCCAGCCGGGGCAGGTGTGCAACGCGCTGGCCAAGCGGCAGTCGGTGGCGGCCGACCTGCGCTCGCCGCTGGCCGGGCGGACCGTGGTCGACAGGACGAGCGGCCAGGAGCTGCCGCTGGAGGGCGACCCGCACATCGGGCCGGACCCGGTCACCCCGGACATCGCCGGGCAGTAGGCGCCCTGCCTGCGGAAAACGAGAAGGCGGCCCCGGGGTGATCCCCGGGGCCGCCTTCCGCAGCGGGCTTAGCTGAACGAGTCGCCGCAGGCGCAGGAGCCGGTGGCGTTCGGGTTGTCGATGGTGAAGCCCTGCTTCTCGATGGTGTCGACGAAGTCGACGGTGGCGCCGCCCAGGTACGGGGCGCTCATCCGGTCGGTGACGACCTTGACACCGTTGAAGTCCTTGATCACGTCGCCGTCGAGCGAGCGCTCGTCGAAGAACAGCTGGTAACGCAGGCCGGAGCAGCCACCGGGCTGGACGGCGACGCGCAGCGCGAGGTCGTCGCGGCCTTCCTGCTCCAGCAGGGCCTTGACCTTGGCCGCGGCGGCATCGGTGAGGAGGATGCCACTCTCGACGGTGGTCTCGTCCTGGACGGTCATCTGCTTTCTCCCGGTCTTGACGACGGTCTGCCGCCAGTGCCAACCAACGGCCGTCCGGTTTCATTTCCCGGGCGGCGATGGATTTCTGCGGCCTGTTCGCGGCTGGATATCCGTGGGCCGGGTGTGCCACCCGCGTCCCCTACGCTCCCCATGCTCGCACACCCTCGGAGGACAGGTCACCGCCCGAGGCCCGATCCGACCGGATCCGCCGGGCAGGTCCTGAGCGCGGATCCGGGTGAAACGGCCCCGCGGCGGCCCGCCGGACGCCAGGATGGTCCTCGTGATCATTCGCCCGGTCAGGGACACCACCGCGGACGCGGAGGTCGTCCGGGAGCTCGCCGACGCCGCGTTCGCCGACGCCTCCCCGGCCGGGGCGGCTCCGGAGCCGACGCCCTTGCGGCTGGCCCGGACCAGACACCTGGCGCGCACCGACCCCGGGGGCTGCTGGCTGGCTTCGATCGCCGGCGAGCCGGTCGGGGCGGTGCTGTCGATCCGCCGGGAGGGCCTGTGGGCGCCCTCCCTGTACGCCGTCCGGCCGTCCGCGCAGGGCCAGGGCGTCGGACGGCTGCTGCTGGAACGGGCGGCGGCGCACTCCCGGGGCTGCCTGCGCGGGATGGTCTGCTCCGCGGACTCCCCGGCGGCGGCCCGCCGCTACCGGCTGGCCGGGTTCACCCTGCACCCGACGATGCGGCTGACCGGGCGGGTGGACCGGGACGGCCTGCTCGACCCCGGGGACATCCCGGTGCACCGAGGCAACGCCGGCCACCTGCACCTGCTGGACTCGGTGGACCGGCGGCTGCGCGGGTCCGCGCACGGGCCGGACCACGAGCTGATGCTGGGCCATTTCGAGGAGCTGCTGATCGCCGACGCGCTGGCCGGCAGCGGCTACTGCTACCGGGACGGCGGCGTGGTGCGGCTGCTCGCGGCCACCAGCAAGCGGATCGCCGCCCGGCTGCTGCGCGAGGCGCTGGCCCGGGTGCCGGACGGGGTCGAGGCGCGGGTGGAGCACCTGACCGCGGAGCAGGAGTGGGCGCTGGACGTCGGGCTGGAGGTCGGGCTGACGCCGCGGGCCGGCGGTTTCGTCGGGGTGCGCGGGATGCGTCCGCCGATGCCGTACCTGCCGAGCGGGGCGTTCCTGTAGGCATGCGTACGGCCCCCGCCGAATGCCGGTGGGGGCCGTACGTCAGGACGTCAGGACGTCGGAGGCTCAGACCATGGTGTCCAGGATCTCCTTGACCATCTCCATGGTGGTGCCCGGGTGCAGGAAGGCGAAGCGGGCGACCGTCTCGCCGTCCCAGCCGGTGGGGGTGACGAAGCCGATCTGGTCCGCGAGCAGCTGCTGCGACCAGCGGTAGTAGTCGTCGTTGGTCCAGCCCTTGCGCTTGAAGCAGACCGCCGAGAGCTGCGGGTCGAACAGCAGCTCCAGGTGCTCGGACTCCCGGATCAGCTGGGCCGTCTCCCGGGCCAGGGTGAGGCCGGCCTCGATGGCGTCGGTGTAGGCCTGGACGCCGTGCACGGCCAGCGAGAACCAGAGCGGCAGGCCGCGGGCGCGCCGGGTCAGGTGGTAGGCGTAGTCGGTGGGGTTCCACTCGTCGCCCTCGGTGTGCAGGACGTCCAGGTAGGAGGCGTCCTGGGTGTGCACGGCGCGGGCGAGCTGCGGGTTGCGGTAGATCAGCGCGGCGCAGTCGAAGGGGGCGAACAGCCACTTGTGCGGGTCGACCACGAAGGAGTCTGCGTGCTCGATGCCCTCGTAGCGCTCGCGCACCGAGGGGGCGAACAGGCCCGCGCCGCCGTAGGCGCCGTCCACGTGGAACCACAGGTCGCGCTCGCGGGCGACCTCGGCCAGGCCCTTGAGGTCGTCGACGATGCCCTCGTTGGTGGTGCCGGCGGTGCCGACGACGGCGATCACCGTCTCGGGGTCGGGGTCGGCGGCCAGGGCGGCGCGCAGCGCCTCGCCGGTGAAGCGCCGGTTGACGGTCGGAACCTTGAAGGCCTCGACGCCGATGATGTTGAAGGTGTTCTTGACCGAGGAGTGCACCTGGTCGGCGACGGCTATCCGCAGCCGCGCCTCCGGACGACCCTCACCGGCGAGCCGGCGGCGGGCGGTGTCGCGGGCGACCACGAGGGCGGAGAGGTTGCCCGCCGAACCGCCGGAGACGAAGGTGCCGCCGGCCGACTGGGGCAGGCCCGCGCGGTCGGCGATCAGGCGCAGCACCTGGTTCTCGGCGGCGATCGCGCCGGCCGCCTCCAGCCAGGAGATGCCCTGCAGGGAGGCGCAGGAGACGACCATGTCGAACAGCAGCGCGGCCTTGGTCGGGGCGCACGGGATGAAGGACAGGTAGCGCGGGCTGTCGGCGGAGATGACCGCCCGGGACAGCTCGTGGTCGTACAGCTTGAGCACGTCGACCGGGTTGTTGCCGTCCTGGTTCAGCAGGCCGGACAGCTGGGCGCGCAGGTGCTCGCCGTCACCGGGGTGGTCGAGCGGGACGGGGTCGTACTGCAGCCGCTCCCGCATGTAGTCGAAAACCAGGTCGACCAGTTCGTTGTCGGGCCGGTGCATGCGGTCGGGTGCTGCGGACACGGGTGTCCCTCTCGGCGTGGGGTGTCGGGGGGCGTCCGGTCGGCAGGACGCCTCACCGCGACGACCGGACGTGATCAGCGTAGGCAGCGCGGGTGCCTCACCGCGCGTCGGAACGCGGCTGGTCAGGCAGGTTTCGAGCGTCTTCGGGCCGGTCCGCGCAGGATTCCTGCGTACCGCCCGACGGGGTCAGCCGATGAGCTGGGAGAGGACCACCGAGGAGCGGCTGCGCTGCACACCGGGCTCGCGCCGGATGCGCTCGATGACGGCCTCCAGGTGGCGCATGTCGGCGGCCCGCAGGTGGACCAGGGCGTCCGGGTCGCCGGTGACCGTCCAGGCGGCGACCACCTCGGGGAACTGCCGCAGGCTGGCGAGGATCTCCTCGGGGGCGGTGCGCTCGCGGCAGTAGACCTCGACGAAGGCCTCGGTCTGCCAGCCCAGCACGGCCGGGTCGAGCACCACGGTGAAGCCCCGCACCACGCCGCGCGCCCGCAGCCGGTCGATCCGCCGGCGCACGGCGGTGGCGGAGAGGTTCACCTGCAGGCCGATCTCGGCGTACGAGGCGCGGCCGTCGCTGCCGAGCCGGGCGAGCAGGAGCCGGTCGGTCTCGTCCAGGTCGGCCCCGACCACCTCGTGCGCTCGCTGGCTGGTCATGGGTGCGGGGCTCCACGGGTCGTACGGGGTTCGGCGGGGCGCTCCGGCGGCGGGCTGCCACTGCCGAAAACGGTTCGTCACCATTCTGGCGGATGACCTGGACGAGTTCACCGCAGACGGATGACCGGCGGGGGGCCGTCACGGGACGAGCAGCACGATCTTCCCCCGGGTGCGGCCCTCGGCGCTGAGCGCCTGGGCGGAGGCGGCCTGGGCCAGCGGGAAGGTGGAGGCGACGGTGACGGTCAGCCGGCCGTCGTCGGCGAGCGCGGCCAGCTCGGCGAGGTCGCCGGCGTCCGGACGGACCCAGACGTACCGGCCGCCGAGCGCCTTGACCCCGAAGTCGGCGACCGAGGCGATCCGGCCCGGGTCCGCCACCAGGCCGGCCGAGACCTGGACGGCGCCGTGGCCGACCAGGTCGAGGGCCGCGTCCACCCCGTCGGGGGCGAGGCCGCGGACCCGGTCGGCCAGGCCCTCGCCGTACAGCACCGGCTCGGCGCCGAGGCCGCGCAGGAAGTCGTGGTTGCGCTCGGCCGCGGTGCCGATCACCCGGGCGCCGGAGGCCCGGGCCAGCTGCACCGCCAGATGGCCGACCCCGCCCGCGGCGGCGTGCACCAGGACGGTCTCGCCCTCGGCGAGGCGCAGTGCCCGCAGGCCCTGCAGGGCGGTCAGCCCGGCCAGCGGCAGGCCGCCGGACTGCGCCCAGTCCAGCGCGGCCGGCTTGCGGGCCAGGGTGCGGACCGGGGCGGAGACCAGCTCGGCGTAGGTGCCGTGCTCGACGGTGTCCTTGCGGACGTAGCCGTACACCTCGTCGCCCGGGGCGAACTCGGTGACCCCGCCGCCGACCGCGCGGACCACGCCGGCCAGGTCCCAGCCCATGACCAGCGGGAAGTGTGCGTCGAGGATGCCGTCCAGGGCGCCGTCCCGGATCTTCCAGTCCACCGGGTTCACCCCGACGGCCCGGGCCTCGACCAGGACGGAGTCGGGCCCGACCTTGGGATCGGGCAGGTCGGTGTACTCGACCACCTCGGGGCCGCCGTAGCGGTTGATCGCGATTGCCTTCATGGGCTCAGCCATACCCGCGGGCTTCGAGATATCGATTCGGCCACGCCGGACTGCCCCCGATCGGCGATCCGGCTCCGCCAGGGTCCATTCCGGCGAGCGGTTCTCGTCACATCGACAGGATGGCCATCGTCACTCTGACGCTAAGCGGTTAGAATAGATAGCGTCAGATAGACGAAAAGGCCCCACCGCTAGCTCGGCCGCACAGAAGGGCACCCGCCCGTGACCACCACCATCACCGAGACCCACGGCGTCGACCCCACTCCGACGCCGCTCGCTCTGCTGCTGCTCGGCCGCGAGGCCGACCCGAACAGCGAGCGCGGCGTCGAATGCCCCGGTGACCTCCCCCCGGCCTCCGACCCGAACCTCGTCGAGCGCGCCCGCGCGGCCAAGGCCGCGCTCGGCGACCGCGTCTTCATCCTCGGCCACCACTACCAGCGCGACGAGGTGATCGAGTTCGCCGACGTCACCGGCGACTCCTTCAAGCTCGCCCGCGACGCGGCGGCCCGCCCCGAGGCCGAGTACATCGTCTTCTGCGGCGTGCACTTCATGGCCGAGTCCGCGGACATCCTCACCAGCGAGCGGCAGCAGGTCGTCCTGCCGGACCTCGCGGCCGGCTGCTCGATGGCCGACATGGCCACCGCCGAGCAGGTCGCCGAGTGCTGGGACGTGCTGGCCGACGCCGGCGTAGCCGACGTGACCGTCCCGGTCTCGTACATGAACTCCTCCGCCGACATCAAGGCCTTCACCGGCCGGCACGGCGGCCTCATCTGCACCTCCTCCAACGCCAAGCGCGCGCTGGAGTGGGCGTTCGAGCAGGGACAGAAGGTGCTCTTCCTGCCCGACCAGCACCTCGGCCGCAACACCGCGGTGCGGGACATGGGCTTCTCGCTGGACGACTGCGTGCTCTACAACCCGCACAAGCCGAACGGCGGCCTGACCGCCGAGCAGCTGCGGGACGCGAAGATGATCCTCTGGCGCGGCCACTGCTCGGTGCACGGCCGGTTCAGCCTGGACTCGGTGAACGACGTCCGCGAGCGGGTCCCCGGCGTGACCGTCCTGGTGCACCCCGAGTGCAAGCACGAGGTCGTCGCGGCCGCCGACATGGTGGGCTCGACCGAGTACATCATCAATGCACTGGACGCCGCCGAGCCCGGCTCCAAGTGGGCCATCGGCACCGAGCTGAACCTGGTCCGCCGCCTGGCCAAGGCGCACCCGGACAAGGAGATCGTCTTCCTGGACCGCACGGTCTGCTTCTGCTCGACCATGAACCGGATCGACCTGCCGCACCTGGTCTGGGCGCTGGAGTCGCTGGTCGAGGGCCGGGTGCCGAACGTGATCACCGTCGACCCGGAGACCGAGAAGCACGCCAAGGCGGCACTGGACCGGATGCTGGCCCTGCCGTAGCCCGCGCCGTACGCACGACGAAAGGGCGGGCCCCCTCCCACCGGAGGGGGCCCGCCCTTTCGTCTGGCAGCAGCCGCAAACGCTACTCGGGGAAGCCCGGGATCACGCCCTCGCCGTCGGCCATCAGCAGCTCGCGGACCTCGGCGATCGTCGCGTCGGCACTCGGCAGGATCAGCTCCGACGGCTCCAGCGAGTCCAGCGGCACCGGGGTGCCGTACTGCTTCACCGCCTCCAGTAGCTTGCCGTAGGCCCGGCGGAAGAGCTCTTCGTCCCCCGAATCCACTGCGGTGACGAGCTCGGCGTCGAACTCGTTGAGCAGGTTCAGGTGGTCCTCGCCCACCTCGAACTGCCCCTCACCCATGACCCTCATGATCATGCCGTGCGTCTCCCTGGTTCGTGGGGGTCGAGCTCAGATCACTTGTTGTAGTTGATGCGCGGGGTGTCCTGCTGCGGCTGCGGCTGGACGTCCTGCGGCTTGCCCTGCTCGATCGCGGCGGGGCCGGCGGTGGAGGGACCGGACAGCTCGGCCTTCATCCGGGCCAGCTCGAGCTCGACGTCGGAACCGCCGGCCACGCGCTCCAGCTCGGCCTCGATGTCGTCCTTGCGGCCGAGACCGCTCGCGTCGTCGAGCGCGCCGGAGGCGAGCAGCTCGTCGATGGCACCGGCACGGGCCTGCATCTGGGCGGTCTTGTCCTCGGCACGCTGGATCGCCAGGCCGACGTCGCCCATCTCCTCCGAGATGCCGGAGAAGGACTCGGCGATGCGGGTCTGCGCCTGGGCGGCCGTGTACGTCGCCTTGATGGTCTCCTTCTTGGTGCGGAAGGCGTCCACCTTGGCCTGAAGTCGCTGGGAGGCGAGCGTGAGCTTCTCCTCCTCGGCCTGGAGCTGCTGGTACTGCGTCTCCAGGTCGTTGATCTGCGACTGCATGTTGGCCTTGCGGGTCAGCGCCTCGCGGGCGAGGTCCTCGCGGCCGAGCGACAGTGCCTTGCGGCCCTGGTCCTCGTACTTCGCCGACTGCTGCTGGAGCTGGGTCAGCTGGAGTTCGAGCCGCTTGCGCGAGGTCGCGACGTCCGCGACACCACGCCGTACCTTCTGCAGCAGTTCGAGCTGCTTCTGGTAGGAGTAGTCCAGCGTCTCACGCGGATCCTCCGCCCGATCCAAGGCCTTGTTCGCCTTGGAGCGGAAGATCAGCCCCATACGCTTCATGATTCCGTCGCTCATGGGCCTCGGGTGCCCCCTTCTCCGGCCTGCGGTCTCTATCTCGTTACCAGACACGACGAGTGTATGTGCAGCGAGCCCGTCGCCGCAGTGCACCTGCCTGCAACAAGACTGCTACAGCGACCAGTGGCGTTTCCTCCTCCCCCGGGTGGATCCGCCCCTCATCCCCCCCATCGTCCATCCGACTGATCCCCTACGGGAAGGCCCCGGGAAACCCGGTTCGGACGGCGACCTGGTGGTATCGATATGCGTTTGGGTCCGAGGGCACCCGTGGAAGCCTCGTCGCACCCCGTACGCTGGTGGTGTGTTCCGACGCCGTTCAGATGATGCCGCCGCCTCCGCCACCGTGCTGGAGAAGCAGGACGAGACGACCCAGGCCCGCGACCCGCAGGCCAAGAAGGGCCGCCCCACCCCCAAGCGCAGTGAGGCCGAGGCCAACCGGCGCACCCGGGTGACCGTGCCCAAGGACCGCAAGGAGGCCGCCCGCCAGGGGCGCGAGCGCATGCGCGTCGAGCGCGAGAAGCAGCGCCAGGCCCTGATGAACGGCGACGAGCGCCACCTGCCGGCCCGCGACAAGGGCCCGGTGCGCAGGTTCGCCCGCGACTACGTGGACTCCCGCTGGTCGCTCGCCGAGTTCTTCCTGCCGGCCGCCGTGGTCATCCTGGTGCTCAGCATCATCAAGGTGCCGATGCTCCAGCTGCTCTCCACCCTGCTGTTCCTGCTGTTCTTCGTGTTCGTGATCCTGGACTTCGTCCGCCTCGGCCTGGGGCTGCGCAAGCAGCTGGCCGAGCGCTTCGCCGGGCAGAACACCCGCGGCGCCGTCGCGTACGGCATCATGCGCACCCTCCAGATGCGCCGGCTGCGCCTGCCCAAGCCGCAGGTGCGGCGCGGGGAGAAGCCCTGACCGCCGAACCGGTCGACTCCGGCTGGGCCCCGCCCTCCTGGGAGGGGCCCGGCCTCTACGCACTTCCCGGACAGGGGGGCGCGCTTCCGGGGCAGGGGGTCGGCGGCCACGACCGGCTGGCCCAGGAGCGCCGGCTGCCCTCGCGCAGCGGGTCCTTCGCGGGCGGCACCGGCGCCTGGCTGGACCGGCTCGGCGGGCTGCGCAACTTCGTCCGCCAGGAGCTCGTCGCCCGCCAGCTCGCCGAACAGCTGTCCGGGCGCAGCGCGCAGCGCGTCCTCGACATCGGCTGCGGCCAGGGCACCCAGGCGCTGCGCCTGGCCCGGGCCGGCCACTACGTCACCGGGATCGACTCGGACCCGGTCGCGCTCGGCGTCGCCCAGGGGGCGCTCGCCGAGGAGCCGCCGGAGGTCCGCGGCCGGATGCAACTGCTCAGCGGCGACGGCCACCAGTGCGGGCGCTGGTTCGGCCCGCGCAGCTTCGACGTGGTGGTCTGCCACGGCGTGCTGATGTACCTGCCCGACCCGGACCCGATGATCGCCTCGCTGGCCCGGCTGCTGGCGCCCGGCGGGCTGCTCTCGCTGCTGGTCCGCAACCGCGACGCGCTCGCCCTGCGGCACGCCGCCGCCGGGGACTGGCGGGCCGCCCTGCACGCCTTCGAGAGCGACCGGTACTACAACCGGCTCGGACTGGCCGCGCGGGCCGACCGGCTCGCCGACCTCACCGTCACCCTCTCCGAGGTGTCGGTGCCGCTGCGCCACTGGTACGGCGTGCGGGTCTTCACCGACAACGCCCCGGACGACGCGGCCCCGCCGGTGGACGGGCGGCAGCTGGCCCAGCTCCTGGAAGCCGAGGACCGGGCCGGCCGCACCGACCCGTACCGGCAGGTCGCCGCGCTCCTGCACGTGATCGGGGCGAAGTAGCCGCTCCGCGGCCGCTCCACCCCGTCGGGTCTACTCCTCGCTCAGGCTCATCGCGTAGACGACCCGGTCGTCCTCCAGCAGCACCGCGGTGTCCACACCGTCGTCCGCGAGCTGCTTCCAGGTCTCCCCGATCCAGGTCTCGGCGTCCCCCTGGCCGGCGAACTCCTCCTGGCCGCCGCCGGGCGTCACCGCGCTGCCGTCCGCCTTCTCGTACCGCCACGTCCAGACCATGCCGGCTCCTCCCACTGACCACGCTGCCTGTGTTGCTGCGCACCATAGCCTGCCCGGCCCGATCTTCCGTATGCCTGGTCCGGCAGGATGGTCGCCATGGCGACCCCATCCCGGCCCACCCGTACCGCGCTGCCCCGCACGCTGCTGCTCGGCGGCGCCCGCTCCGGCAAGTCCACCCGCGCCGAACAGCTGCTCGCCGACCACCCGGACGTCCTGTACGTGGCAACCGGCGGCACCCGGGACGGCGACGCCGAGTGGGCCCAGCGGGTCGCACTGCACCGGGACCGACGGCCGGCGGGCTGGCGCACCGCCGAGACCTGCGACCTGGAGGCCGTGCTGGCCGACCCCGCCGACCCGGCGCCGGTGCTGATCGACTGCCTCGCCCTGTGGCTGACCGCCGTGATGGACGAGTGCGGCGCCTGGGACGACGAGGTCTGGGCGGACGGCGGCGAGGCCGCCGTGCAGCGCCGCTGCGAGGCGCTGGCGCGGGCCTGGGCGGCCACCGGGCGGACGGTCGTCGCGGTGAGCAACGAGGTCGGCATGGGTGTCGTCCCGGGCACCACCTCCGGCCGCCGGTTCCGAGACACTCTCGGTCGGCTCAACATGGCCGTGGCGGATGCCTCGGAGTGGGTCCTGCTGGTGGTGGCCGGGCAGGCGCTCACCATCAAGCCGGACGTCACGCCAGCCTCGGACTGAACACGTGCGGCGTGTAGCCTTCCGGACGATGGACACGACCGTGGATCTCGATACGTTCTCCTCGCTCGTCGAGCGCCCCGACGAGAGCGCCCGGCGGGCCGCCGAGGAGCGCTGGCAGACGGCCGACCGGCCGCGCGGCGGGCTCGGCAGGCTGGAGGAGCTGGGCAGCTGGCTGGCCTCGGTGCAGGGGCGCTCCCCGGTGCTGCCGGTCTCCGCTCCCAAGGTGCTGCTGTTCGCCGCCGACCACGGCGTGGCGGCGCTCGGGGTCTCCCGGATGCCCGCCGCGGGCGGCACCGCGGCCCGGGTGCGGGCCGTGCTCGACGGCAGCGCGCCGGTGTCCCGGCTGGCCGCGCGCTACGGCGCCCGGGTGCGGGTCGTCGACGTCGCGGTGGACGCCGACCCGGCCGACTTCCCGGACGAGGTGGTCGCCCACCGGGTCCGGCGCGGCTCCGGGCGGATCGACGTCGAGGACGCGCTCACCGCGCAGGAGACCGTCCGGGCGTTCCGGGCCGGCATGGCCGTCGCCGACGAGGAGGCCGACGCCGGCACCGACCTGGTGCTGCTCGGCGACCTCGGGGTCGGCTCCACCACGGTGGCCGGCGTTCTGGTCGGCGCGCTCTGCGGGACCGACGCGGCGGCGGTGACCGGGCGCGGCTCCGGGATCGACGACCGGGTGTGGATGGTCAAGTGCGCCACCATCCGGGACTCGCTGCGGCGGGCCCGGCCGGTGCTCGGCGACCAGCTGGCGCTGCTCGGCGCCACCGGCGGGGCCGACTTCGCGGCGATCACCGGCTTCCTGCTCCAGGCGGCCGTACGGCGGCTGCCGGTGGTGCTGGACGGCGTGGTCTCGGCGGCCTGCGCGCTGGTCGCGCAGCGGATCGCCTTCCGGGCGCCGGAGTGGTGGCGGGCCGGGCAGTCCAGCGGCGAGCCGGCCCAGGCGAAGGCGTACGACCGGCTGACCCTGACGCCGCTGCAGGACCAGGGCATCACCATGGGCGAGGGCGTCGGCGCGCTGCTGGCGCTGCCGCTGCTCCAGGCCGCGGGGGACGTGCTCGCGGACGAGGCGCCGAAGCCGTTCGTGCCGGAGCCGCCGAGCGGGCCGAAGGAGCAGCCGAAGCTTCCCTCCGCGGCGGACCTGCTGCGGAAGCTGTAGCGGGGCGCCGGCAACCGGCTGCCACCAGCTTCCGGAACACCGGCGACCGACCGTCGCTGATGTCGTTTCGGGCCCGGCCCTTCCGCCTCGCGCGGTTCCCCGCGCTCCCGGGCGAAGGCCCGACAATCCGAAGAACGCCCCTGCCGGGGCGTTCTTGCTTTGAGAGGAACGTGGTCATGGCCGGCGGCAGCGATCGGGCCACCTGGGCCGACGGCCTGCGGTTCGGGTTCGGGACGCTGTCCGTGCTGCGGGTGCGGGTGGAGCGGTGGGACCGGGCCGCGGCGGCCCGGGCGATGGTCACGGCCCCGGTGGTCGGGCTGGTGCTGGGGGCGATGGCGGCCGCGGCCGGGGCGCTGGTCGCCTGGCGGGCGGGCGGGCTGCTCGGCGCGGTGGCCGCGCTGGGGGTGCTCGCCGGGCTGACCCGGGGGCTGCACCTGGACGGCCTGGCGGACGTCGCCGACGGGCTGGGCAGCGGGAAGCCGGCCGAGGACGCGCTGCGCATCATGAAGCAGTCCGACATCGGTCCGTTCGGCGTACTGACCCTGGTCCTCGTCCTGCTCGCCCAAGCCGCCGCGCTGGCCGGACAGTTCGGTCACTCGCCGCTGCGCGGCGCACTCGCGGTGCTCGCCTCGGCGACGGCCGCCCGGTGCGCGCTCGCCTGGGGCTGTCTGCGGTCGGTGCCGGCCGCCCGGCCGGGCGGGCTGGGGGCGATGGTGGCGAGCACCGTACCTCCCGCCGGGGCCGCCGCCGGGACGGCCGCCGCGGCGCTCGCCCTGGCCGCGGCCGGACTGTTCGACGGATGGTCAGTCCTCCGTCTCCCGCTGGCCGTTGTGCTCGGCACCGGCTTCGCCCGACTCCTGCTCGGACGGTGTGTCCGCAGGTTCGGCGGGATCACCGGGGACGTGCTCGGGGCGATGGCCGAGACCGCCGCGACCGCCTCGCTGTTCGCCCTGGCGTTGCTCGGCTGACACCGGGCGGCGCGTGATCCCAGCATGCGGACTACCATGCGTGAAGCACCGCAGCCCTGCACCGCCGCAGGTCCTGCCCGCCCGGCGCGTACCGAGGAGCCGGGGCCTCTGGCGCGCGCGGCCGCTTCCGGCGGACGCGCGCGCCAGGGGGCCCGGACCCGGAGGCCCGCCGGCGGACGGCCTGCGACGGCGGGCTGCGCCGGTGCGGCAGCCTCGCCGTGGCCGGCCGTGGACCGCGAAAGAACAGGACGCATTACGTGACTGCATTGTCTGTGAGCACCTCCTCCGCCGCCTCCCTGCGCGCGGACGCCCTGGTGGTCGGTGTCGCGAAGGGCCCGAAGGGCATCGTGCTGGCCCCCGGCACCGAGGCCGTGAACGAGGCGTTCGAGGGCAAGCTGGCCGAGGTCCTCACCACCCTGGGCGCGACCGGCGCCGAGGGCGAGGCCGTCAAGGTCCCCTCCCCCGCCGGCCTGAAGGCCGCGTTCGTGCTCGCGGTCGGCCTGGGCGAGGCCGCCGAGGACGGCTACGAGCCGGAGGCGCTGCGCCGCGCCGCCGGTGTCGCCGCCCGCACCCTGGCCGGTGCCAAGAAGGCCGCGCTGGCGCTGCCCGCCGAGTCCCCGGAGGACATCGAGGCGGTCGCGCTGGGCGGTCTGCTCGGCTCGTACGCCTTCGGCACGTACAAGGCCAACGGCAACGGCAAGGAGCCGGTCGGCGAGCTGGTCCTGCTGGCCGCCCGCAAGGGCAGCAAGGACGCCAAGGCCGCCGTGGAGCGCGCCACCGCGATCGGCGAGGAGATGAACCGGGCCCGCGACCTGGTCAACACCGCGCCGAACGACCTGAACCCGAAGAGCTTCGCCGCGATCGCCCAGGCGGCCGGCAAGGAGCACGGCCTCAAGGTCGAGGTGCTGGACGAGAAGGCGCTGACCAAGGGCGGCTTCGGCGGCCTGCTGGGCGTCGGCGGCGGCTCGGCGAACCCGCCCCGCCTGGTGAAGGTGGCCTACACCCACCCGAAGGCCAAGGCCACCGTGGCGTTCGTCGGCAAGGGCATCACCTACGACTCGGGCGGCATCTCGCTGAAGCCGGCCGGCCACAACGAGACCATGAAGTGCGACATGGCCGGCGCCGCCGCCGTGTTCGCCGCCGTGGTGGCCGCCAAGCGCCTGGGCCTGGTCGTCAACGTGACCGCCTGGCTGGCGCTGGCCGAGAACATGCCGTCCGGCTCCGCCACCCGCCCGGGCGACGTGCTGAAGATGTACGGCGGCAAGACCGTCGAGGTCCTGAACACGGACGCCGAGGGCCGTCTGGTCCTGGCCGACGCGATCGTGCGGGCCGGCGAGGAGAACCCGGACGTCATCGTCGACGTGGCGACCCTGACCGGCGCCATGGTGCTGGCCCTGGGCACCCGCACCTTCGGCGTGATGGCCAACGACGACGAGCTGCGCGACAACCTGCACGCCCTGGCCGGCGAGGTGGGCGAGCAGTCCTGGCCGATGCCGCTGCCGGCCGAGCTGCGCAAGGGCTTCACCGAGTCGACCATCGCCGACATGGCCAACATGGGCGAGCGGATGGGCGGCGGCCTGGTGGCCGGTCTGTTCCTGAAGGAGTTCGTGGCCGAGGGCACCGACTGGGCGCACCTGGACATCGCCGGTCCGGCGTTCCACGAGGGCGCGCCGTACGGCTACACCCCGAAGGGCGGCACCGCGAGCGCGGTGCGCACCCTGGTCCGCTTCGCCGAGCAGAAGGCGAACGACAAGGCCTGACCCAGCCACCCCTGATCGAGGACGCTCCGATCCAGGACTCCTGATCCAGGACCCGCTGCGACGGGGCCCGGCGCGCGTGCGCCGGGCCCCGTCGGCGTTCCGGCCGGGTTACCTGCGGGTAGGTCGGGGCGCCGCGGCGCGCCCCTGTTCGCTGCGGGCGAAACTTTGTTCCACACTGCGGAAGAAGCCGCGGCGGGCGGCGCGGGCGGCGCCCGCCCGGCGGCTGTCAACACCGCGCTGAGCTGCGATGATGCCCTTCCGTTGGGGGCATTCCCGCCCCGGTGACCACGCTGCGGGCCACCCCCGGGGCGGACCCGGACATCAGCCACCGTGAACAAGTGCGAAGATGTATTTCCGGCACGACTGGGCGCCTCACAAAGGCTTCCGACCCACCGGACCGCGACCGGCCCGGCGACCCACCCCATGCATGGAGGACGTGACGTGGCGAACGACGCCAGCACCGTTTTCGACGTAGTCATTCTCGGAGGCGGAAGCGGCGGTTACGCCGCGGCGCTCCGCGCCGCTCAGCTGGGCCTGAGCGTTGCCCTGGTCGAGAAGGGTGAGCTGGGCGGCACCTGCCTGCACCGCGGCTGCATCCCGACCAAGGCGCTGCTGCACGCCGCGGAGATCGCGGACGAGACGAAGGAGGCCGCCGAGTTCGGCGTGCTGGCCACCTTCCAGGGCATCGACATCAACGGCGTCCACAAGTACAAGGACGACGTCATCGCCGGCCTGTACAAGGGCCTCCAGGGCCTGGTGGCGTCCCGCAAGGTCACCTTCATCCAGGGCGAGGGCAAGCTCTCCTCGCAGACCTCGGTGGACGTCAACGGCCAGCGCATCGAAGGCCGCCACATCGTTCTGGCCACCGGCTCCGTGCCGCGCTCGATCCCGGGCCTGGAGATCGACGGCAACCGCGTGATCTCCTCGGACCACGCCCTCAAGCTCGACCGCATCCCGAAGTCGGCCGTCATCCTCGGCGGCGGTGTGATCGGCGTCGAGTTCGCCTCGGTCTGGAAGTCCTTCGGCGTCGAGGTCACCATCGTCGAGGCGCTGCCGCACCTCGTCCCGCTGGAGGACGAGAACTCCTCCAAGCTGCTGGAGCGCGCGTTCCGCAAGCGCGGCATCAAGTTCGAGCTGAAGGCCCGCTTCTCGGGCGTCGAGTACACCGAGACCGGTGTCCGCGTCTCCACCGAGAACGGCAAGCAGATCGACGCCGACCTGCTGCTCGTCGCCATCGGCCGTGGCCCGGTCTCGGCCGGCCTCGGCTACGAGGAGAACGGCGTCGCGATGGACCGCGGCTACGTCCTGGTCGACGAGTACATGCGCACCAACGTGCCCACCATCTCCGCCGTCGGCGACCTCGCCCCGACCCTCCAGCTGGCCCACGTCGGCTTCGCCGAGGGCATCCTGGTCGCCGAGCGCCTGGCCGGCCTCAAGCCGATGCCGATCGACTACGACGGCGTCCCGCGCGTGACCTACTCCAACCCCGAGGTGGCCTCCGTCGGCATCTCCGAGGCCAAGGCCGTCGAGCTGTACGGCAAGGAGAAGGTCGTCACCCTGAAGTACAACCTGGCCGGCAACGGCAAGAGCAAGATCCTGAAGACCGCCGGCGAGATCAAGCTCGTCCAGGTCAAGGACGGCGCCGTGGTCGGCGTCCACATGGTCGGCGCCCGCATGGGCGAGCAGGTCGGCGAAGCCCAGCTGATCTACAACTGGGAGGCTCTGCCGGCCGAGGTCGCGCAGCTCATCCACGCGCACCCGACCCAGTCCGAGGCCCTGGGCGAGGCGCACCTGGCGCTGGCCGGCAAGCCGCTGCACGCGCACGACTGATCACGCCCCACCCCCTTTCCCGGTACTTCCCGTACGCAAGACTTGATAGGAGTCGCTGAAACCATGGCGGTCTCAGTAACACTGCCCGCGCTGGGCGAGAGCGTTTCCGAGGGCACCGTCACCCGCTGGCTGAAGGCCGAGGGTGAGCGTGTCGAGGTCGACGAGCCGCTGCTGGAGGTGTCGACCGACAAGGTCGACACCGAGATCCCGGCCCCTGCCTCCGGCATCCTCTCCTCGATCAAGGTCGGCGAGGACGAGACCGTCGAGGTCGGCGCCGAGCTGGCGATCATCGACGACGGCTCGGGTGCCCCGGCCGCTGCTCCGGCCCCGGCCGCCGAGGCCGCGCCCGCCGCCGCTCCGGCTCCGGCCGCCCCCGTCGCCGAGGCCCCGGCCGCCGCTCCGGCTGCCCCGGCCCCGGCTGCCGCCCCGGCCGCCCCGGCCGGCGACGCCACCCCGGTGCTGCTGCCCGCGCTGGGCGAGTCGGTCACCGAGGGCACCGTCACCCGCTGGCTGAAGGCCGAGGGTGAGACCGTCGAGGTCGACGAGCCGCTGCTCGAGGTCTCCACCGACAAGGTCGACACCGAGATCCCGTCGCCGGTCGCCGGCACCCTGGTGAAGATCCTGGTCGGTGAGGACGAGACCGCCGAGGTCGGCGCCCAGCTCGCGCTGATCGGCGCCGCCGGTGCCGTTGCCGCCGCCCCGGCCCCGGTCGCTGCCCCGGCCCCCGCTGCTCCGGCTGCCCCGGCTCCGGTCGCCGCTCCGGCCCCGGTCGCCGCCCCGGCCCCGGTCGCCCCGGCCGCCCCGGCCCCGGTCGCCGCCCCGGCCCCGGTCGCCCCGGCCGCCCCGGTGGCCGACAGCGGTGACGCCTACGTCACCCCGCTGGTGCGCAAGCTCGCCGCCGAGCAGGGCGTCGCGCTGTCCTCCGTCGCCGGCACCGGCGTCGGCGGCCGCATCCGCAAGCAGGACGTCATCGCCGCCGCGGAGGCCGCCAAGGCCGCTCCGGCCCCGGTCGCCGCTGCCGCCCCGGCCGCCGCGCCGAAGGCCGCCGCCGCGCCGTCCGCCCTGCGCGGCCAGACCGTCAAGATGACCCGCATGCGCAAGGTCATCGGCGACAACATGCTGAAGGCGCTGCACGAGCAGGCGCAGCTGACGAGCGTGGTCGAGGTGGACGTCACCAGGATCATGTCGCTGCGCGCCAGGGCCAAGGAGGGCTTCCTGGCCCGCGAGGGCGTCAAGCTCTCCCCGATGCCGTTCTTCGTCAAGGCCGCCGCCCAGGCGCTGAAGGTCCACGCGGTCGTCAACGCCCGGATCAACGACGCCGAGGGCACGGTCACCTACTTCGACACCGAGAACATCGGTATCGCGGTGGACTCCGAGAAGGGTCTGATGACCCCGGTCATCAAGGGTGCGGGCGACCTCAACATCGCCGGCATCTCGAAGAAGACCGCCGAGCTGGCCACCAAGGTCCGCGACAGCAAGATCACCCCGGACGAGCTGTCCGGCGCCACCTTCACGATCAGCAACACCGGCTCGCGCGGTGCGCTGTTCGACACCGTGATCGTGCCGCCGAACCAGGTCGCCATCCTGGGCATCGGCGCCACCGTCAAGCGCCCGGTGGTCATCGAGTCCGACGGCGGCACCGCCATCGGCATCCGCGACATGGTCTACCTGTCGCTCTCCTACGACCACCGCCTGGTGGACGGCGCCGACGCCGCCCGCTACCTGGTCTCGGTCAAGGAGATCCTGGAGGCCGGCGAGTTCGAGGTCGAGCTCGGCCTCTGACCCCACCAGGTCCCCGCGGAACCCCGCGTACGGAACCCCGCGTCGTCCCCGGACGGCGCGGGGTTCCGCCGTTCCCGGCCCCCGGCCGCACCGGGTCGTGGGCCCGCACCGAGTCGCGGCATGCGCGGACGCGGCCGAACGGGGATGCTGGAGCGGTGATGGACGAGACGGACTTCTGGCAGATCATCGACGAGACCCGGGACGCCGCGGACGGCGACCCCGACGAGCAGGCCGACCTGCTGGTGGAACGGCTCCTCCAGCTGACCCCGGACGACGTGATCGACTTCGCCCGGCTGTTCCAGGCGCGGTTCCAGCGCGCCCACCGCTACGACCTGTGGGGCGCGGCCTACCTGCTGCTCGACGGCGCCTCCGACGACACCTTCGACTACTTCCGGTACTGGCTGATCGGGCAGGGCCGGGAGGTCTTCGAGGGCGGGCTGGCCGAACCGGACGACCTGGCGGACCTGCTGCCCGAGTTCGACGAGGAGGAGGACGGCGAGGCCGAGGACCTCGGCTACGCCGCCGACGAGGCGTACGAGCAGCTGACCGGGCTGCCGCTGTCCGAGGTGGGCGGGCGGCAGGCCGGGCGGCCGTCCGGACCGGCCCTGGACTTCGACGACCCGGACGTCATGGCGAAGCGGTTCCCCAAGCTCTGGGAGCGGTACGGGGACTGAGGAATCTCAGGTGCTGCTGCCGGAGGAGCTGTCCTGCTTGATGCCCCTGAGGATCTGGTCCAGCACCGAGACGTCCGGCGCGGCCGGGTTGTCGTCCACACCGCCCTCCATGACCACGTAGCCGCCGCCCTTGGCCGGGAGGGCGGCCAGCAGGACGTAGCCCTGGGTGCCGTCGGTGGTGCGGATGTGCCAGCGGGTGGCGTAGCCGAGCACCCCGGCCACGCTGACGTACCCGGAGCCGGAGTCGGTGTGCGAGCTGACCCCGGAGAAGATCTGCCCGGCGTAGACGGGCATCCGGGCGTCGGCGGCCGCCTTGGGCGAGGAGCCCTGGATGGTGTCCTTCTCGACCGAGAACTGGCCACGGATGCAGGAGCTGCCGTCCGGACAGGTGTAGCGGCCGGTGCCGAGGTAGACCGTCGAGTGCGGCGGGTTGCTCGACACCTCCCAGCCTTCGAGGACCGGCACGGTGATCGCGTGCTGCGCGTCGGGGACGGTGCTCTTGACCGCCGGCAGGGGCTTGGGCACCGTGGGGCTGCTGGTGGGCACCGTCGGGCTGGGGCTCGGTTTGGGGCTGCTGCTCTGGGTCACGGTGACCGTGGGGTTCGGGGTCGGCTCCGCCCTCGGGTCGTCGCCGCCGCTGAACGCGATCCCGGCGACGATCCCGCCCACGGCCAGCACCGCGACCGCGATGCCGATGATCAGGCCGGTCTTCGGCTTGGCTGCCGGGGCCGGCGGGTAGCCCGGGTAGCCGTAACCGGGGCCCTGGGCCGGGTAGCCGCCCTGGGCCTGGCCCTTGTAGGCGTCCTGGCCGAGGTAGCCGTATCCGGGTGCCGGGGAGCCGTCCTGGCCCGGGTAGCCGTAGGCCGGGGCCGCGGGGCCGCCGGGATAGCCGTAGCCGGGCCGCTGGTCGGACGGCTGCCAGGTCTGGGTGGGTGCGTCGGCGAGCCCGCCCGCGACGCCGCCCTGGAGCGGCCGGACCTCGTTGGTCCAGGCGTTGCCGTCCCACCAGCGCTCGTGACCGGGGGTGCCGTCCGCACCCGGGACCGGGTACCACCCGGGAGGCGTCGAGTTGCTCACGGGCGTACGGTACCCGGCGCGCAGGCGGTCCGGACAGGGCGGGACCGTCACGACTCTGCACCACCCGGCAGGCGGTCAACCACCGCTTCCGGCAGGCCTGTTCGGACCGTCGACGGGTGGTTGACGGGTGGGCTCGGTGGGTCCGGCGGGTCCGGTGGGTCCGGTGGGTCCGGTGGGCCCGGTCGGGTGACCGGCGGGGTTCAGTCGGCCAGTGGGCGGGCCATCCAGATGTCGTCCACGTACCGGCCGTCGATCAGGAACTCCTCGGCCAGCGAGCCCTCGACGACGAACCCGCAGCTCTCGTAGAGCCGGCGGGCCGGGGCGTTCCAGCCGAGCACCCGCAGGCTCATCTTGCGGGCGCCCTCGGCCCGGGCCGCCGCGCAGGCCGCCTCGACCAGTCGGCGGCCGATGCCCCGGCCGCGGACGGTGCCGTCGACGGCCAGGCCCTGGATCTGCCGCACGTGCCGGTTGCTCGCCAACGGGGTGGACGGGACCTGACGGATGTAGCCGACGATCCGGCCCTCCAGCACGGCCAACAGGAACTGCTCGGGGGTGTGCCGCTCGTCGAAGACCGAGTCCTCTGCGGGCGGTTCCGGGGAGACGTCGGACAGGAATGACCAGGACGCGTGGTTGAGGACGGCGAGCTCGCGCTCGTCCTCGCTCCGCGCCGTACGGATGATCAGATCGTCGTCAGGCATGCGGGCCATGCTAACGGCGTGCATGCGAACGTGACAGGCGGTCGGGGAACGCCGCGGGAGCACGCGGGAGCTGCGAGGATGGGCGCATGCGCATCGCTGTCACGGGTTCCACGGGTTTGATCGGTTCGGCGCTCGTCCGCTCCCTGCTGGCGGACGGCCACGAGGTGGTCCGGCTGGTCCGGCACCGGTCGAAGACCGGCCCACGGCCGGACGGCAGCACCGCGATCGGCTGGAACCCGCTGCTCGGCGAGGTCGAGCGGGACGGGCTGGCCGGGGTCCAGGCCGTGGTGCACCTGGCCGGCGCCGGGGTCGGCGACCACCGCTGGACGGACTCCTACAAGCGGGAGATCCGGGAGAGCCGGGTGTACGGCACCGAGACGCTGGCCGTCGCCCTGGCCGGGCTCAAGGAGCCGCCGCAGGTCCTCGTGAGCGCCTCCGCGGTCGGCTGGTACGGGCAGACCGGTGACCGGGTGGTCGACGAGGACTCCCCCGCCGGCGACGACTTCCTGGCCGAGGTCTGCCGGGAGTGGGAGGACGCCGCCCGGCCGGCCGAGCGGGCCGGGATCCGGGTCGTCCATCCCCGCACCGGGCTGGTGCTGTCCGCGGCCGGCGGGGCGGGCGCGCGACTGTTCCCGCTGTTCAAGCTGGGCCTGGGCGGTCGGCTCGGCGGCGGGCGGCAGTACTGGAGCTTCATCTCGCTGCACGACGAGGTGGCCGCGCTGCGGTTCCTGATCGACCACGACGACCTCTCCGGCGCCTTCAACCTCACCGCGCCGAACCCGGTGACCAACGCCGAACTGACCACCGCGCTCGGCCGGGCGCTGAGGCGGCCGACGCCGTTCCCGGTGCCGGAGGCGGTGCTCAAGGCGGTGCTGGGCGAGCTGGCGATCGAGGTGGTCGGCAGCCACCGGGTGCTGCCGCGGCGGCTGCTGGACGCGGGCTTCCGCTTCACCCACCCGGACGTGTACTCGGCGGTGCTCGCGGCCATGTGACGGGTGCGCCGGCCGGGGCGGGTGCCGGGCGGCGGGGCGCACGAGGCGGCCGCGTGCGCCGGGCGGGTGGGCGTGCGCGCAAGTCGCACGGAGCCGGCACGTACTCCGACTACGGCATCCGCCCTGGCCAGGGGCATATGCCGGGCGGGGTCCGAGGGGGCCCGAGGAGGGGGCGCACGGGAGCACATGGCGGGCGCGTCGCACGCCCCCGGTGACCGTACGCGCCCGCCGACCCCCGAACCCGGCCGCCGCGGCGCACTGTCCGTGACCACGCCCCCGCCTGGCGCCGCACAACCCTCCCCGACCCCGGATCCGGTCCGATGGGCTTGTCTGATGCTCACACTGACTGGGCATCACCCTCCACGGACCGTGTCCCGGCACCCCGCTGCCTGCGTCGGCCGGAGCCCCGGGACCAGGGAGGGAGCACGCCAGTGCCCACGTACGACTTCACCCGCCGCGCCCGCCGGCCGTCCGACCCGGACGTCGTCGTGGTCGGCGCCGGACTCGCGGGCCTGGCCGCCGCCCGCGCGCTCACCGGCCACGGCCTCGCCGTTCAGATCCTGGAGAGCACCGACCGGATCGGCGGCCGGATGGCCACCCGCGAGCAGGACGGATTCCGGCTCGACGACGGCAGCCACCTGCTGAACACCGCCTTCCCCGAGCTGCGCCGCGCGCTCGACCTCGACCGCCTCGACCTGCGCCCGCTCGCGCCCGGCGTACTGGTGCACAGTGCCGGCCGCCGCTACCGCGCCGGGGACCCCCAGCTGGCCGTCGCCCGGCAGGCCGCCACCCGTGCCCCGCTCGGCAGCCCGCTGGACAAGGCCCGGCTGGCCGGCTGGCTCGGCCGGCTCGCCACCACCCCGGTCGGCCGGCTCCAGGCCCGACCGGAGACCACCACCGCCCGCGCGCTGGCCGGGCACGGCCTCGCCCAGCGCACCGTGGACGGCTTCCTTCGCCCGCTGCTCAGCGCGCTGCTCTCCGATCCGGCACTCGGCACCAGCAGCCGGGTCGCCGACCTGGTGCTGCGCTCGTACGCGCGCGGGCGGCCCTGTCTGCCCGCCGACGGGATCACGGCGGTACCGGCCCAGCTGGCCGCCGCCCTGCCCGCCGGCACCGTCCGCACCCGGGTGCAGGTCACCTCGATCGCCGCGGACGGCGTGGAGACCCTCGCGCACGGGCGGATCGGCGCCCAGGCCGTCATCGTCGCGACCGACGCCCGCTCCGCCGCCGAACTACTGCCCGGGCTGCGGCTGCCGGACTTCCACCCCGTCACGACCTTCTACCACGCGGCCGACGCCGCCCCGCTGGCCGAGGCCGTCCTGCTGCTCGACGGCGACCGGCCGAACGGGCACCCGCCGCTGGTCTCGCACTCGCTGGTGCTCAGCGAGCTGCACCCGTCCTACGCCCCGGCCGGCCAGGCGCTGATCGCCACCACCGTGCTCGGGCGCCGCGCCTTCGACGTGGGCGGCCCGGCCGGGCTGGAGCCAGCCGTACGGGCCCGGCTGGCCGAGCTGTACGGCAGCTCGACGTCGGGCTGGCAGTTCCTCGGCGTGCGGCACGTCCCGGACGCGCTGCCCGCGATGCCGCCGCCGCACAACCCCCGCCGCCCGGTGCGGCTGCTGGCCGGGCTGTACGTCGCCGGGGACCACCGGGACACCAGCACCGTGCAGGGCGCGCTGGTCTCCGGGCGGCGGGCGGCGCGGGCGGTGCTGAGCGACCTCGGCCTTCCGGCCGACGCCCGGGAGGCCGAGGTGGCGGCCTGACGGCCCGGGCCCACTGCCGGGCCGTTCGAGGCGCCCGGACGCACCAGCGGTCTGCCGGGGTGACAGACCGACGGCGTGCCAGGGTGCGGGGGCACCTGTCCTGACCGGTCATCGGATCCTGTTCCCGGCCGGCTGTGGGATCGGCTTCGGCAAGCTGCGCGGCGGCCCGCCGCAACGGGCGGGCCGCCGCGTGGCCGGTCCCGGTGTCCGTGGGGTTCGGCGCGGGCGCCCGGTGGCGGCCGACGCGGAGCAGGCGCGGGTCCGGGCCGCCGAGAGCCGGCAGGCCCGGACCTCCGCACGCCGGGCCCGCGGGCCCGCTCCCCACCCACCCGCCGGGTCAGATCACTCCCGCCTGCCGGGCCGTCTCCTCGAAGGCGCGGGCCACCGGGCTGCCGCGGTAGGGGGTGAGGCGGCGGTGGAAGTCCCGGACGTACTCCAGCGAGCGGGCCGAGCGCATCTCCCCCGCCGCCCGCAGCGCGTCGGTGGCCATGGTGCAGGCCTCGTCGAGGTCCCCCATGCCGAGCCGGGCCGTGGCCAGCACCAGGCGGCAGAAGATCCGGCTGCGGGCGTAGGCGGGCGAGCGCAGCCGCAGCGACTTCTCGGCGTGCTGCGCCGCGGTCCGCCACTGCTGGAGGTCGCGGTAGCAGTGGGCGAACTCGTCGGAGAGCTGGGCCTCGTCGAAGTACCGCGCCCAGGAGGGAAGTTCGTCGCCCGTCCGGGCCGCCGTCAGGGAGCGCTCGGCGCGCACCAGGGCGGTGGTGCAGGACCGTACGTCGCCCAGCAGGCCGTGCCCGCGCGCCTCGGCGGCGTGCATCAGTGACTGGACGACCGGCGGCACGGCGGTACCCACGCCCTGCTGGGCGACCCGGGCGAGCTGGACCGCCTCCCGGCCGTGGCCCAGGTGGACGGCCTGCTGGCTCATCGTCACCAGCACGTAGCCGCCGAGCGCCCGGTCCCCGGCGGCCTGGGACAGGCGCAGCGCCTGGACGAAGTAGCGCTGGGCGAGGCCGTGGGCGGCGATGTCGAAGGACGTCCAGCCGGCCAGCCTGGTGAGGTCGGCGACCGCGCCGAACAGGGCCCGGCCGATCTGCTCGCCGTAGCGGCCGCGCAGCATCGGCTCGGCCTCGCTCTCCAGGTAGCGGACCAGCGCCTGGCGGGCGTGGCCGCCGCCGTAGGCGTGGTCCAGCGCGCGGAAGAGGTCGCCGACGGCGCGGATGGCGGCGATGTCGCCGCGGCCGACCCGCAGGGTGGGGCGGGACTCGCGGGCCGGGTCGGTGTACGGCGGCTCGACGGCGACCGGCGGCCGGCGGCTCTGGATCGGCACCCGGCCGATGGTGGGGGCGGTGCCGGTGGTCCCGGCGGTGCTGCGGGCGGTGGGAGCGCCGGGGGCCGGCCCGCGCGCCGGGCTCCCGGGGGACGCGCCCGGCGCGCCCGGCGCCGGGGCACCGGTGATGGCCGCGGAGGTGGCGCTGCCGGACGGCGGGCCGGTGGTGGCGTCCGGCCGGGACAGGGTGGAGCCGTCCCGGGCGACCCGCTCGTCGGTGCGGCCGATCAGCCAGTCCCGGCTGGGGACGACCAGGCCGGCCGGGGTGAAGGCGATCCGCCGCAGCTCGGACTGCGGGCCGTTGTCCTTGCGCCACATGCTCGCCACGATGTCCACCGCCTCCTGCGGCGTCTCGGCGAACTCCAGGCCGGCGTAGACCGGGGCGCAGGCGTCCAGACCGAGGTCCTGGGCGGTGAGACGGCGGCCGAGCCGGCGGGTGAAGACCTCCGCGATCAGCGCCGGGGTGGCCCCGCGCGGCTGCTGGCCGCGCAGCCAGCGGGTGACCGAGGTCTTGTCGTAGCGCAGGTCGAGGCCGTGTTCCAGGCCGAGCTGGTCGACCCGGCGGGCGAGGCCCGCGTGCGAGAAGCCGGCCTCCTCGATCAGCGCCGCGAGCTGGCCGTTCTGCGGGGCCGGGCCGGAGTGGCCGCTGCGGGCCGGGGTGGGCGCGGGCGCGACGGGGTTCTCGTGCCGGTCGGGTGTGGCCTGCACCGGCAGCCGCAGGTCGTCGGCGTCCGGGGCGTCGGCGGCCAGCGTGTCGGCGGTCAGGGCGTCGGGGGCGTCCGGAAGGGTCCGGCCGACCGGCCCTCGGTGCTGGCCGAGCGGGTCGAGCGGTCCGTACGCCGGGCTGTCGGTTGCAGGCCGTTGGGGCATGTCTGTCAACACCTCTCGGACGTCGCACCGGGCTTCACCAGCACTTCGGCGGCCTGGGGCGGCGCCCCCTGTCGGGAATCGGCGTGAATGTAGCGAGCATTCGGGCGCTATGGGTGGATCTGACCGAGCAATCCACCGAACGGGTGAAGCAACCGCGCCCATTGTGGGGAAGCGGACTCGGGTTGGGTTTGGTCCTCCGGGGCCGAACCGTCGGCCGTTCCGGGGGCCTCTCCGAGGGCCGCTCCGAGGGCCTCTCCGAGGGTCGATCCGCCGTTCGGGCCTCGCTCCGGCGTCATGGCGGACAGCACCACAGATCGCCAGGATGCTGTGGCGGCCCACCACATGGGAGTGGGGCCGTCGGATTCCTACCGTTCTCGGCCATGGACACCTCTACTGCCCGCCCGCTCGCCGGCCGCACGGCCATGGTCACCGGGGCCGCCTCGGGCATCGGCCGGGCCTGCGCCGAGGCCTTCGCCGGGGCCGGCGCCC
Source organism: Kitasatospora sp. NPDC101235 (assembly GCF_044767505.1). NCBI lineage: Bacteria > Bacillati > Actinomycetota > Actinomycetes > Kitasatosporales > Streptomycetaceae > Kitasatospora > Kitasatospora sp. NPDC101235. Next base: position 435,598 of record NZ_JBIWNZ010000001.1, on the reverse strand, counting down.
GGGTCTACGTCGTCGACCTCGCGGCCGGCCCGGCCGAGGAGCTCGCCGAGCGGATCGGCGGCCGCGCGATCGTCGCCGACCTCGGCGACCCCGGGGCCGTGGACGCCCTGCCGGACGACGCCGACATCGTCGTCAACAACGCCGGCCTCCAGCACGTCGCGCCCGTGCACGAGTTCCCGCCCGACCGCTTCACGCTCATCCAGCGCGTCATGGTCGAGGCCCCGTTCCGCATCCTGCGCCGCACCCTGCCGCACATGTACGCACAGGAGTGGGGGCGGGTCGTCAACATCTCCTCCGTCCACGGTCTGCGCGCCAGCGCCTTCAAGTCCGCGTACGTCACCGCGAAGCACGCGCTGGAGGGCCTGAGCAAGACCGTCGCCCTGGAGGGCGCGCCGCACGGCGTCACCAGCAACTGCATCAACCCGGGCTACGTCCGGACTCCGCTGGTGGAGAAGCAGATCGCCGGCCAGGCGCTCGCCCACGGCATACCCGAGGACGAGGTGGTCGAGCGGATCATGCTCGACCGCACCGCGGTGAAGCGCCTCATCGAACCCGACGAGGTCGCCCAGCTCGCCCTGTGGCTCTGCTCCCCCGCCGCCTCCTACATCACCGGCGCCAGCCTTCCCGTCGACGGCGGCTGGACGGCGCACTGAGCGGGGAGCGCTCCGCGATCCCGCCACCCCTCTCATAGGGCAGTCAGACACTTTCGACCCGGGACTGTATGGGCCACCCACATAGTCCCGGGGTCGGACGCTTCCTACCTTGTGGCGACATCGTCTCCCCCTGGTTCTGGAAGTGGTGGCCATGAACACCTCTGCGCGAGGTACGGCAACGAGCAGCTCACTCCCGAGAGTGGTGGCCGCGAGCCTGATCGGCACGACGATCGAGTGGTACGACTACTTCCTGTACGGAACGGCGGCGGCGCTGGTGTTCGGGAAGCTGTTCTTCCCGCACAGTGATCCGCTGACCGGGACGCTGCTGTCCTTCCTGACCTACGCGATCGGGTTCGCGGCGCGGCCGCTCGGGGCGCTGGTGTTCGGCCACTTCGGGGACCGGGTCGGGCGCAAGAGGCTGCTGGTGGTGAGCCTGCTGCTGATGGGCGGGTCGACCACGGCGATCGGGCTGCTGCCGACGTACGACTCGATCGGGGTCGCGGCACCGGTCCTGCTGACGGTGCTGCGGCTGGTGCAGGGCTTCGCGCTCGGCGGTGAGTGGGGCGGCGCCGTGCTCCTGGTGTCGGAGCACGGCGACCAGCGGCGGCGGGGGTTCTGGGCGTCCTGGCCGCAGGGCGGGGCGCCGGCCGGGAACCTTCTGGCGGCCGGGGTGCTGTCGCTGATGACGGCGGTGCAGTCGGACGAGGCGTTCCTGGCGTGGGGCTGGCGGGTGCCGTTCCTGCTGTCGGCGGTGCTGGTCGTGGTCGGGATGTGGATCCGGCTCGCGGTGGACGAGTCGCCGCTGTTCAAGCAGGCGCTGGCGGCGCAGCAGCAGCGGCAGAAGGAGCGGCGGACGGCCGAACGGCCGCCGCTGGTGGAGGTGTTGCGCAACCACTGGCGGGAGGTGCTGGTGGCCATGGGCGCGCGGATGGCGGAGAACATCTCGTACTACGTCATGACCACCTTCGTCCTGACCTACGCCGTCACCCACGCCCACTTCTCCAAGCAGACCGCGCTGAACGCCGTCCTGATCGCCTCCGCGATCCAGTTCGCGCTGATCCCGCTGTTCGGCGCGCTGTCCGACCGGGTCGGGCGCAAGCCGGTGTACCTGGTGGGCGCCGTCGGGGTGGGCGCCTGGGCCTTCGTCTTCTTCGGCCTGGTCGACACGAAGTCCTTCGGCTCGCTGGTCACCGCCGTGACCGTCGGCCTGGTCTTCCACAGCGCCATGTACGCGCCCCAGGCCGCCTTCTTCTCCGAGCTGTTCGCGACCCGGATGCGGTACTCGGGCGCCTCGATCGGGGCCCAGTTCTCCTCGGTGGCGGCCGGTGCCCCGGCGCCGCTGATCGCCACCGCGCTGCTCAAGGACTACGGCAGCGCCACCCCCATCGCGGTGTACGTCGCCATCGCGGCGGCGATCACCGTGCTGGCGGTGCTCTGCGGCCGGGAGACCAGGGGCCTGGACCTCGCGGAGGTCGCGGGAGGGGACGGGCAGGAGGGCGGGGCGGGCCAGGAGGCGGATGCCACGGCGGCCGGAAAGCCCGCCGTCACCTGAGGACCCAGCCGATACGATCGCGCTTTCTCGGAACCGACGGAACCGACGCCGATTGGCAGCACGCACCATGAACCACCCTCACGAAAGCGCCGCGCCCGCGCTGCGGCGGCTGCTCGACCTGCTCGCCTCCGGCGCCGCCACCGAGGACTTCGCCGACGTGCTGGCCGACGCCCGCCGCCGCGGGGCGTCGGCCGCCGTCCTCGCCGAGATCGACGACGCCACCTGGCAGGCCCTGCGGGTCCATCGCACCCTGCGTCAACACCGGCGCCGCGAAGCCGAGTTGACCGCCCTGTTCGACACCGCCGGGGACCTCGCCGCCTCCCGGGACCTGGACACCGTGCTCCAGGCGATCGTCCGCCGGGCCCGGCTGCTGCTCGGCACCGACACCGCCTACCTGACCCTGCCGGACGAGGCCGCCGGCGACACCTACATGCGGGTCACCGACGGCTCGGTCTCCGTCCTGTTCCAGACCCTGCGACTGAGCCTCGGTGACGGCCTGGGCGGGCTGGTCGCACAGACCGCCCGCCCCTACGCCACCCCCGACTACCGCACCGACGAGCGCTTCCACCACACCGGCACGATCGACGCGGGCGTGCTGGACGAGGGCCTGGTGGCGATCATCGGGGTCCCGCTGCTGCTCGGCGGGCAGGTCATCGGCGTGCTGTTCGCCGCCGACCGCACGCCGCGCGCCTTCTCCCCCGACCAGGTCGCGCTGCTCTGCTCGCTGGCCGCGCACGCCGCGATCGCCCTGGACACCGCCAAGTCCCTGGCCGACACCCGGGCCGCGCTCGCCGAGCTGAACGCCGCCAACGAGCTGGTCCGGGCCCACTCCGCCGCCGTCCAGCGCGCCGAGCAGGCACACGACCGGCTCACCGACCTGGTGCTGCGCGGCGCCGAGGTCCCGGACGTCGCCGCCGCCGTCGCCGCCCTGCTGGGCGGGGAGATAGCGGTCCTGGACGCCGAGGGCGAGCCGCTGGCCGGACGTTCCGCACCCGCCGCCGAACTGGCCGAGGCGGTCGCCGCCTCCCGCGCCGAGGGCCGGTCCGTACGGCACGGCGAGCAGTGGGTCTGCGCGGTGCTGGCCGGGCACGACGCGCTCGGCACCATGGTGCTGCGCGGCCGGCCCGACCTCGACGACGCCGACCGGCGGCTGTTCGAGCGGGCCAGCGTGGTCACCGCGCTGCTCCTGCTGCTGCGCCGCTCGGTCGCCGAGACCGAGAACCGGGTCCGCGGCGAACTGCTCACCGACCTGCTGACCGCCCCCGAACGCGACCCGGCCGGGCTCACCGCGCGCGGCCGCCGGCTCGGCGTCGACCTCGCCCGGCCGCACCTGGTGCTGGTCGCGGAACCGGCCGACGGGAAGGACGAGGACCGGGGCCGGCTGGCCGGCGCGGCCCGGCGCTACCTGTTCGGCTCGCGGGGCGTCAGCGCCGAGCACGCCGAGACGGTGGTGCTGCTGGCACCCGTCGAGACCGGCAGCACCGACGACCCCGAAGGGACCGCCCGGCAGGCCGCCGAGCGGCTGGCCCGGCTGGCCGGGTTCCCGGTCACCGTCGGCGCGGGCCGCCCGGCTGCCGGCCCGGCCGCGCTGGCCGCCTCCTACGGCGAGGGCCTGCGCTGCGTCCGGGCGCTGCGGGTACTCGGCCGCGCCGGGGAGGGCGCCTCCGCCCGCGCGCTCGGATTCCTCGGCGTGCTGCTCGGCGACGGCCACGACGTGGACGGCTTCGTCGGCGCGACGCTCGGCCCGCTGCTGGCGTACGACGCCCGGCGCGGCACCGAGCTGGTCCGCACCCTGCGCGCCTACTTCGACTGCGGCGGCAGCCTGACCCGGGCCAAGGACGAGCTGCACGTCCACGTGAACACCGTGGTCCAGCGGCTGGACCGGGTCGAGGCGCTGCTCGGACGGGACTGGAACCAGCCGGAGCGGTCGCTGGAGCTCCAGCTCGCGCTGCGGTTGCAGCTGCTCGCGCGGAGCTGAGCGGGGCAGTGGTCCGCGGGGAGCCGAGCCGGCGGTGACGGCTGCTCGCGGGCGGCTGTTCGCGGGCGGCTGAAGGGGTTCGGGCAGGCTGGGCGTACAGTGGCGAGGTTGGTCTCGAACGCCTGGCAAGGAGCGCAAGACGGTGAGCGAGAACGTGCGTTTTGTTCGCATGGGCATAGGTGAGCGGACCGTGCCCTACCAGGAGGCCTGGGAGGAACAGCAGCGGCTGCACGCGCTGCGGGTCGCGGACGAGATCCCCGACACCGTCCTGCTCCTGGAGCACCAGTCGGTGTACACCATGGGCAAGCGCACCAACCCCGCCGACCTCCCGCTGGACGGCACCCCGGTGGTCGAGGTCAACCGGGGCGGCGAGATCACCTGGCACGGCCCCGGCCAGCTGGTCGGCTACCCGATCGTCAAGCTGCCCGACCCGATCGACGTCATCGCCTACGTTCGCCGGCTGGAGGAGGCGCTGATCCGCACCGCCGGCGAGTTCGGCATCGGGTCCACCCGGGTCGAGGGCCGCAGCGGGGTCTGGGTGCTGGGCGAGTCCATCCCGGACGCCGTGGTGGACCCGGCCCAGGTGGTGGACATCGGCAAGCTGACCCTGCGGATGGGCCTGCCCCTGGGCATCGACCCGCGGCTGGCCGGCCCCGAGTACGCGCCCTCCAACGCCGGTCAGCGCGGGGACGACCGCAAGCTCGCCGCGATCGGCGTGCGGGTCGCCCGCGGGGTGACCATGCACGGCTTCGCGCTCAACTGCGACCCGGACATGACCTGGTTCGACAAGATCGTCCCGTGCGGCATCCGGGACGCGGGCGTCGCCTCGCTCACCGGCGAGCTGAAGCGTGGACTGCCGGTCGCCGAGGCGGCGCCGGTGGTCGAGCGGCACCTGGCGGAGGTCCTGGCCGAACTGCCGGAGCCGGCGCCGAGCCGCTGAACACCGCCGGCCCCCTACCCTTGACGGCCGCCGGAAGTCCCGGCGGCCGCTGGGAATCTACTGGCCGGTAGCCGTGTTGCCCTGCAATTGCCGGGCGACAGGCCCGGCGAAGGCCGTACAACCACAGGCGTACCCTGGGGGTACCCCGTCTAGTTCTAGGAGTCGCACGTGTCCGCTGTCGCGCCCGACGGCAGGAAGCTTCTCCGCCTGGAGGTCCGCAACAGCGAGACCCCCATCGAGCGGAAGCCCGAGTGGATCAAGACCCGCGCGAAGATGGGCCCGGAGTACAACGCCCTCCAGTCGCTGGTGAAGAAGGAGGGGCTGCACACGGTCTGCCAGGAGGCCGGCTGCCCCAACATCTTCGAGTGCTGGGAGGACCGCGAGGCGACCTTCCTCATCGGCGGTGACCAGTGCACCCGCCGCTGCGACTTCTGCCAGATCGACACCGGCAAGCCCGCCGAGTTCGACCGCGACGAACCGCGCCGGGTCGCCGAGTCCATCGTCACCATGGACCTCAACTACGCCACCATCACCGGCGTCGCCCGCGACGACCTGGAGGACGGCGGCGCCTGGCTGTACGCCGAGACCGTGCGCCAGGTGCACGCGATGACCGCCGGCCGCGAGGCCGGCCGCACCGGCGTCGAGCTGCTCATCCCCGACTTCAACGCGGTGCCCGAGCAGCTGGCCGAGGTCTTCTCCTCCCGTCCCGAGGTGCTCGCGCACAACGTCGAGACGGTGCCGCGGATCTTCAAGCGGATCCGCCCGGCGTTCCGCTACGAGCGCTCGCTGGACGTCATCACCCAGGCCCGCGCGGCCGGGCTGGTGACCAAGTCCAATCTGATCCTGGGCATGGGCGAGACCCGCGAGGAGGTCAGCCAGGCGCTGGCCGACCTGGTCGGCGCCGGCTGCGAGCTGATCACCATCACCCAGTACCTGCGCCCCTCGCTGCGCCACCACCCGGTGGAGCGCTGGGTGAAGCCGCAGGAGTTCGTCGAGCTCCAGCAGGAGGCCGAGGAGCTGGGCTTCGCGGGCGTCATGTCGGGCCCGCTGGTGCGGTCCTCGTACCGGGCCGGCCGGCTGTACCGGCAGGCGCTGGAGCGGCGCGAGCAGGCCGCCGTCTGACGGTCCCCCGACCGGTTCAAGCCATGGGAAGGGCGGAGCTTCGGCTCCGCCCTTTGGCGTCACCATGCTTTGACTGCCTGGTCACGGGCTGGTAACACGGAGTGGGGACTCTGGACGCCTGGTGAGCGTTCGATTCTTCTCAGCCATCTCAGCCAGGAGAGGAGCTGTTCTGCATGCGGATGCGGATCCGGTCGATGGGGGTGGCCCTGCGGTTCGCCGAGAGCGTGCTGCTGGCCCCCGGCCAGCAGCACGCCCGTCGCAACGCGTGGGCGGCGGTGTGCGAGAACCGCCGGTACGCGGCGGACCGCCGGCACGACGACGCGGCGGCGGGGACGGCAGGGGCGGCGGGGGCGGTGAGCCGACCGGTACGGCGATGAGGCGTCGGCGCCGCTCCGCACGACGGGGGTGAGCACCCCTACGTCGCTCTGCGCGACGGCCGCACGGCCCCGGCGTCGCTGTGCGCGACGGCGTGCGGGCGCACGGGTCACGGTTGGGGCGAACGGGTACCCGGGCTTGGATATCCCGCACCCGTGCCACGTACCATGAGCGTTATGGCGAGGGAAACATCCGAGAACCCCGGACGGCTGAAGCAGATCCGTCTGGCGTACACCATGACCAAGAAGGTCGACACCAAGATCGGCCTGATCATCGCCGGCGTCGGCCTGCTGACCTTCGGCGTGTTCCTCGCCATCGGCTTCGCGATCGAGCACCCTGTCTACCTGGGCATCCTGGGCTTCATCGTGGCCGTGCTGGCCATGGCGATCGTCTTCGGGCGCCGGGCCGAGCGCGCCGCGTTCGGGCAGATGGAGGGGCAGCCGGGCGCCGTCGCGGCGGTGCTGAACAACATCCGGCGCGGCTGGAGCTCCAACACCACCCCGGTCGCGGTCACCCGTAACCAGGACGCGGTCTACCGTGCCGTGGGCCGGGCCGGCATCGCGCTGATCGGCGAGGGCAACCCGAACCGGGTTCGCCAGCTGCTGGCCTCCGAGAAGAAGAAGATGGCCCGCGTGGTCGGCGACGTGCCGGTGCACGACATCGTGGTGGGCAACGGCGAGGGCGAGATCCCGCTGAAGAAGCTCCAGATCCACCTGATGCGCCTGCCCCGCGCCATCACCGCCGCCCAGGTCACCGAGACCAACGACCGCCTGCGCGCGCTGGGCGACCTGCTCTCCAAGGCGCCGATCCCCAAGGGCCCGATGCCGAAGGGCGCCCGGATGCCCAAGGGCGGCCAGGCCCGCTGATCCCCCTCCCCTGACGACACGAGAACGGCCCCGCCGCGGAAGCTCCGCGGCGGGGCCGTTCGGCGTCTCGGGACCGGCGCTAGATCCGGACCTCGACGGTACCGACCGCCTTGTCGTGCAGACCGCGGGTGTCGCGGTCCCAGACCAGCGGCGGCACCACCAGGCAGAGCAGCAGGGTGCGCAGCAGGACCTGCGGGATGGTCGCGCGGCGGCCGTCCAGGCGGACCACCCGGAGGCCGAACAGCCGCTTGCCGACCGTCGTACCGGTGGTGGACAGCAGCAGGGCCGCGACGACGAAGTACAGCGGGCTGGTCCACAGGTTGGCCTCGGCCTGGTCGCCGCGGGCGATCAGCCCGTACGAGATCAGGGCGACGAGCCAGCCGTCCACGAACAGGGCGCCGATCCGGCGGCCGGGGCCGGCGATCGAGCCGGGGCCGTCCTTGGGCAGCCCGAGGCGCTCGCCGCGGTGGCCGAAGTCGGCGCCCATCTTCTCGGCGGCCGCCCGGGGGCCGTCGATCCACGATCCCAACGCTTCTCTGGTGTCCACGAATCCACACTAACCGGGCCGACGGCGTGCACTGCCACCGGCTCCCCTCCGGCCGGGGCATCGCCCCCGGCCGGGTGAATCGTCGTTCCGGGGGCTTTCCAAGTGGTCCAGACCACTTGCGGGAGGGCGCCCAGCTCGGCGGGGCGATTTGTACCGTCCAGTACGTCTTTGCCACCCGTCCGGCGGTCGTGGTTAACATCTAGGAAACGAGCGGGTCACCGACTGGAAACGACCCATTCCTATGGTGAGCCCAATTCGCACGCCGAGGAGGATGGATGTTCAACAACGCCGCCGAAGTGAAGCAGTTCATCCAGGACAACGACGTGAAGTTCGTCGACGTCCGTTTCTGCGACCTGCCGGGCGTCTTGCAGCACTTCTCCGTACCTGCGGCGACCTTCGATCCGTCCGAGATCCTGATGTTCGACGGCTCGTCGATCCGCGGCTTCCAGGCCATCCACGAGTCCGACATGGCCCTCGTGCCGGACCTTGCCACGGCCCGCCTCGACCCGTTCCGGGCCGAGAAGCACCTCAACATCAACTTCTTCATCCAGGACCCGGTCACCGGCGAGGCGTACAGCCGCGACCCGCGCAACGTCGCCAGGAAGGCCGAGGCCTACCTGGCCTCCTCCGGCATCGCCGACACCGCGTTCTTCGGGCCCGAGGCCGAGTTCTACGTCTTCGACTCGGTCCGCTTCGAGACCAGCGCCAACGCGTCCTTCTACCACATCGACTCGGAGGCCGGCGCCTGGAACACCGGCGCCGCCGAGGGCGACGTGCGCGGCTACAAGGTCAAGTACAAGGGCGGGTACTTCCCCGTCCCGCCGGTCGACCACTTCGCCGACCTGCGCGCCGAGATGTCGCTGGAGCTCGCCAAGGCCGGGCTGGAGGTCGAGCGCCAGCACCACGAGGTCGGCACCGCCGGCCAGGCCGAGATCAACTACAAGTTCAACACCCTGCTGCACGCCGCCGACGACCTGATGCTGTTCAAGTACATCATCAAGAACGTCGCCTGGCGCAACGGCAAGACCGCCACCTTCATGCCCAAGCCGATCTTCGGCGACAACGGCTCGGGCATGCACGTCCACCAGTCCCTGTGGAGCGAGGGCACGCCGCTCTTCTACGACGAGCAGGGCTACGCCGGGCTCTCCGACACCGCCCGCTACTACATCGGCGGCCTGCTGCGGCACGCCCCCTCGCTGCTGGCCTTCACCAACCCCTCGGTGAACTCCTACCACCGCCTGGTGCCGGGCTTCGAGGCGCCGGTCAACCTGGTCTACTCGCAGCGCAACCGCTCCGCCGCGATCCGCATCCCGATCACCGGCTCCAACGCCAAGGCCAAGCGCATCGAGTTCCGCGCCCCCGACCCGGCCTCCAACCCCTACCTGGCCTTCTCGGCCATGCTGATGGCCGGCCTCGACGGCATCCGCAACAAGATCGAGCCGCTGGAGCCGGTCGACAAGGACCTCTACGAGCTGGCCCCCGAGGAACACGCCAACGTCCCCCAGGTGCCCTCCTCCCTCCCCGCCGTCCTGGAGGCCCTGGAAGCCGACCACGAGTACCTCCTCGCCGGCAACGTCTTCACCTCGGACCTCATCGAGACCTGGATCGACTACAAGCGCACCAACGAGATCGCCCCGATCGCCCTCCGCCCCCACCCGCACGAGTTCGAGCTCTACTACGACCTCTAGAAACCCCGCTGCCTGCGGGAACGGGCAGGGACCGGTGCCGGGTGGCGCCGGTCCCTGCCGGGTTGTGGGGAGCCGCCGCGCGCGGGGTACCGGGCGATCCCGGACGGGCCGGTGCGCGGCCCGCTCACTCCAGGAGGCCCGGCGGCACGGTCCGGACGACGGCCAGGGAGGCCACCGCGGCCGCGAAGCCGAGCAGCGCGCCGGCCGCGACGTCGCCCGGGTAGTGCACCCCGGTGTGGACCCGGGAGTAGCCGACCGCCACCGCCAGCGCGCCGAGCGGCACCGCCAGCGGCGGCAGCAGCACGCCGACCGCGGTGGCGAAGGCCGTCGCCGAGGCCGTGTGCCCGGAGGGGAAGGAGGCCGATTCCGGCATCGGCACCTGCCGGCCGACGACCACCCTGGCCTCCACCCGGTCGGGCCGGGGCCGGTGGACCAGCTGCTTGCCGACCAGGTTCGCCGCCACCGAGGCCAGCGCCACCGCACCGGCCCCGGCCACCGCCGCCCGCCGGGGGCGGCCGGGCTGCAGGGCGAGGAGCACGGCGACGGACAGCGAGATCTTCGAGCGGTCGGCGGCCCGGGAGAGCCGGCGCAGCGCGGAGTCCAGGGCCGGGGTGGGGGTGGCGGCGACGGCCGCGTAGACGGCCCCGTCGATCGCCCGCAGGTCGGTGAGCACGGCTTCGACGGCCGAGGGCGGGGCCGGCGGGACGGGCGGGGCGACGTCGTGGTGCGGGTCAGTCACGGGTCGGCCCCTCGGCGGTCGGGTCGGAGCTGCGGCCGGCGGTCCGGCCGGTCCGGTCGGTGCGGCCGAACGCGAGGGCGGCCAGCCGGCGCCAGGTCACCGGCGGCGCAGGGGCGGGAACGCCGGGGCGGTCTCGCGGCACCAGGACCCGCAGGGCCCGCGGGCGCAGCGTGCACACCACCGGTACCGGTATCCGCAGCGCCTCGCCGTCGACCGCCACCGGGATCTCGTCCTCGTCCGCGCTCACCTCCACCCGCCGCGCGGTCAGCGCCGTCACCCCAGTGGACTGCGCGCCGCGCACGGCCAGGTCCGCAGCCTGCGCCGCACCCTCCATCCGGACACCCAGCACGCCGAGCCGGCCGCCGTCGAGCCGGGGGCGGCGGCCGGCCATGCCGAGGTCGTCGGCCGAGCCGTACGGGTTGTTGCTGACCAGCAGCGCCTGCTGAGCGGTGAGCGCGGTGGCGTCGACCCGGGCGTCGACGCGCCGCGCGCTCTCGCCGACCAGCAGGTCCGGAAGCAGGTTCAGCGCGGTGCCGGCCTTGGCGTCGCGGTACTCGGGGCGCTGCACGACGTCGGCGTACACCCCGAAGGAGACGGTGTTGACGAAGGCCCGGCCCGCGACCTCGCCGAGGTCGACCCGCAGTTCCTCGCCGTCGGTCAGCGCGTCCAGGCAGCGGGAGGGGTCGGCGCGGTCGAGGCCGAGGTCCGCGGCGAAGTGGTTGCGGGTGCCGGCGGAAACCACCAGGAACGGCAGGTCGTGCTCGGCGGCGACGGCCGCGACCAGCGCCTGGGTGCCGTCGCCGCCCGCCACGCCGAGCAGGTCCGCGCCCTCGGCCACCGCTGTGCGTGCCAGCTCGGCGACATCGGTGGGGACGGACGGGTCGAGCAGGACGACCCGGGCGCCGAGCTCCTCCGCCCGCTCGACCAGCCCGAAGCGGCCGACCTTCCCGCCACCGGACTTCGGGTTCATGATCAGGACCGGCCGCTGCCGCCGGGGCACGGCAGTCGCCCGCATCGGCGGCTCCGGGCGGCCCCGGCGCAGCGCAGCGCGGGCGAGCGCCAACGCGGCGCCCCAGACCAGGACGAGGGCCAGGGCCGTCAGCCACAGCCTGTGGCGGGCGAAGAGCACCAGCACCGCGGCCGGCGCCGCGATCGCGACGAGCAGCCCGAACACCCGGACCGCGCCCCGGTAGGCCAGGAACCACCAGACGCCGACGGCCGAGACGACCAGTCCGAGCAGCCCCGACGCGAGCACCAGCAGCCCGCCCTCCCCCAGCGCGAACAACAGCACCCCCACGCCCCCCACCGCCGCCGCCAGGGCGCAGCGCGCGAGCAGCCGCGCTCCGGCTCCCCCGTCGGTGCCCGACGTCCGTGTTCCGTCGATCTCGTCCTCCCGCACCACGCCCTCGGGGCCCGGCCGGGCCCGGTGTCGTTGCCAGCAGCCTGCGCACTTCCGCACCCGACGGCATTCCGACGGGGCCGTCCGGGTGGCGGGTGACCCGGGGAAGAGCGGTTGCCGGGCCGGGTCGGATGGGTGCATGGCACACAAGGTGAAGGTCACGCCGACCGCGGTGGTGGCCGGGTGGCACGACGGGGAGGGGTTCCGGCGGGCGGGCGCGGGTGCGGCGGCGTTCTACCGGGAGCTGCGGCCGATCAGCGCGGAGTACGACCCGCAGGCGCTGGCGGTGTCGGGACTGGACCGGGCGGCGCTGGAGGCCGGCGGGACCGATCCCGGGGCGGCGATGCGGGAGTTCGGCCGCTGGGTGGAGCGGGCGCGGAGCGGGCCGGGCGGGCAGCGGTACCGGCCGGTGATGGTGGGCTACCCCGCCGTGTACGACTGGCAGTTCCTCTACGGAGTGGGGCGGGGCTACGGGGCGTCCGGCGTGAGGGCGAGGACGGCGAGGTCGTCGGCGAGCAGGCCGGCGTACCGGTGGACGTCCTGGGCCAGGAAGGAGACCACCCGGTCGGGGACGGTGGTCCCGAGGCCGGCGAGCCGGGGGGCCAGCGGGTAGAAGGCGCCGGTGGTGTCGCGGGCCTCGCTGACGCCGTCGGTGTAGAGCAGGACGGTGTGGCCCGGGGGCAGCGCGACGGCGGTCGCCTTGCTGCGCTCGTCGGCGGGGCCGAGGTGGCCGAGGCCGAGCGGGAGCTCGTCGGCGCAGGACACCGGGGCTATGCCGCCGCCGCCGAGGAGCAGCGGGGTGGTGTGGCCGCGGTTGACGATCTCCACGCAGTCCGAGCCGGTCCGGTACTGGAGCAGGACGGCGGTGACGAACAGCTCGTCGTCGCCGCGGTCGGCGGCGTCGCGCAGCACCGCGCGGTCCAGCTGGTCGGCGAGTTCGACCAGCCCGGGGGTGTCGTGCGCGGCCGCCCGGAACGCGCCGAGGACGTCGGCGACGGTGCGGACCGCGCCCAGGCCCTTGCCCCGGACGTCGCCGAGCAGCACCCGCACGCCGAAGCGGGTGTCGCACACCTCGTACAGGTCGCCGCCGACCAGGACGTCGGCCCGGGCCGGGCGGTAGAGGCCGGCCACCCGCAGCCCGCCGACCCGCTCGGGCACCGGGCGCAGCACGGTGCGCTGCAGGGTCTCGGCGACCGTACGGGCCTGGAGCAGGTTGCGGTTCTGCCGGGTGCGCTGCCAGGACAGCGCGGTGCCCATGACGCCGGAGAGCAGGGTGGCGATGTAGACCCAGACGTGGTGCTGCTCGTCCACGTGGCCCGCGCGCAGCGCCAGGGCGAACTGGAGCGCCAGGGAGCCGGCCGTGGTGACGGCGGTCAGCACCGGGCCGTAGCTGAACGCGGCCACCACGGGCAGCGCGGTCAGCAGGAAGCCGGCGGCGACGGCGTGCGGGACGACGGCCTCGGCGACCAGGTCCAGCACCAGCAGGAGCACCGGGAGCCAGGGCACCCACCGCGGCACCTTGGGCTCCAGCGCCGCGGGGCGCGACGGATGGGGTGCTGTGGGCACGGCGGGACCTCCTGGCAGGCGGCCGTTCCGGGTGATCGACCCGGAATGGCCGGTTTCATCCCTCCATGTTCCCGCACGGACGGCCCGGTCACGAACAGCCGAACGTCCTGGTCCACGGGGCCGGAGGAGCCGGTCCCCGGCCCCGGGAACGGAGCGTCAGCGGACGGTCACCGGCAGGGTCTCGTAGCCACGCAGCACCAGGTGGTCGCGCCGGGTGGGGACGCCACCGGGGGCGAGCCGGGGGAAGCGGTCCAGCAGGGCGGGCACCGCGACCTCGGCCTCCAGCCGGGCCAGCTGGGAGCCCAGGCAGAAGTGCGTGCCGCCGCCGAAGCTGAGCGGCTGGCTGTCGGTGCGGGTCGGGTCGAACACCTCGGGGCGCTCGTACCGGGCCGGGTCGTGGTTGGCCGAGCCGATCAGCAGGGTCACCGCGTTGCCGGGCGGGATCGGCAGGCCCTCGATGGCCAGGCCCTCCTCCAGCGCGACCCGCCCGGTGGCCTGGACCGGGGAGTCGAAGCGCAGCACCTCGTCGGTGAACCCGGCCGGGGTGACCGCTCCGCTGCGCAGCCCGGCGGCCGCCTCGGGGTGGCGGAACAGCAGGGACAGGCCGTTGCCGAGCAGGTTGGTGGTGGTCTCGAAGCCGGCCACCAGCAGCAGCACCAGGTTGGCCAGCAGCTCCTGGGCGGAGAGCCGCTCGTCGTCCGCGGCGGCGATCCGGGCCAGGTCGCTGACCAGGTCGTCCTGCGGACGGGCCAGGCGCTCGGCGGCCAGCTCGGTGAAGTACCGGGCCAGCTCGTCGGCGGCCTCGTCGGCGGCGGTCAGCTCGTCCAGGTCCTGGATGATCTCCAGCGCGACGGTCAGGTCCGAGGCGAGGTCGCGGAAGCGGTAGCGGTCCTGCTCGGGGACGCCGAGCAGCTCGCAGATCACCCCGACCGGCAGCCGGAAGGCGAAGGCGTCCATGAAGTCCACCGGCGATCCGTCGGCGCCCTGCTCGGCCATCCCGTCCAGCAGCCGGGCGACCGCCGTCTCCACGGCCGGGCGCAGCGCGGCGACCCGGCGGGCGGTGAACACCGAGGCGATCAGCGAGCGGACCCGGGGCTGGTCGGGGGCGTTGCGCTGGAGGATCGAGCGGCCGAACAGGGCCAGCGAGGAGTGCACCGCGTACTCGGGGGCCAGGCCGGCCATCATCTCGGCGGTCGCGACGCCGAAGGCGGGCGTGCGCAGCACCTTGTTGACCGCCGCGTAGCCGCTCACCACGAACATGCCCTCTCCGGCCGGGGCCACCGGGCCCAGCTCGCGGGCCCTGGCGTACAGCGGGTACGGATCGGTCCTGACCTCCGTGGTCATCAGCTGTTCGATGATCGCCGCGCCGTCCATCCGGCACTCCCCTCCCGAGATCACGCTTCCTGCTCGGTCAACCACCGGTGGGCGCGGCGGAGTTCCCGGGCGGATCGAATCGCGTGCCGGGGCGGCGCCGGCTGCCGGGCGGGGCGGGTCCGGCCGAATCGGGCGCGGCGGGTCCCGGGGCGGGCGGGGACGGCTCGATAGGGTTGCCGGCATGGAGATCTGGATCAACCCGCGGTGCAGCAAGTGCCGGACCGCGCTCGGCGAGCTGGACGACGCCGGCGTCGAGTACACCGTGCGGCGCTACCTGGAGGAGCCGCCGACCGCGGCCGAGCTGAGCAAGGTGCTGGAGCGCCTGGGCCTGGAGCCGTGGGACATCACCCGCACCGACGAGCAGGCCGCGAAGGACCTGGGGATGAAGGACTGGCCCCGGGAGGCGGGTGAGCGGGAGCGCTGGATCGCGGCGATGGCCGAGCACCCGATCCTGATCCAGCGCCCGATCATCACCGCGGACGACGGGCACGCCGTCGTGGCCCGCACCCCCGAGGCCCTCAAGTCCGTTCTGCCGTAGGGCCGGCGGGCCGCTCGGGCCGGTCAGTGGAGCCGGATCTTCTCCACCGGCCGGCCCGGGTGCCAGTTGTGGACGACCAGGTGGTCGCCCTCCAGGGCGGTGTGCACCACCTGGTCGAGCTCCAGCCGGAACGCGTGGAACGGGGTGGGCGGCGGCTCGGGCAGATCGGCGGCGAAGGCGTCGAGTTCGGTCTCGTCGGTGATCTCCACCGCCCGGCCGGAGACCTTCGAGTCCCCGCCGGCCATGGTCTCGTCCCCCGGGTGCGCGTGCAGGGCGAAGCGGGCGTCGCGCTGGAGGTCACGTGCCTTGACCGCGCCGTACATCGACCCGATCCAGAGGTCGGCGCCGACGAAGTCGACCTCCGTCCCGCTCACCCGGGGCGCTCCGTCCTTGCGCAGCGTCGCCAGGACGTGGTGCTTGTTCGCCTCGAACCGGGCCCGGACCAGGGGCGCCAGATCGGGGGCCTCGTGCTCGAAATCCTGCCAGGTAGCCATGGCGCCAGTCTGGCACCCGGCACCGACAACCGCCGTACGCGAACGGGGCGGACGGGGCAGGACGCACGGGACGGGCGGACGAGGAGCACCGGACCGCTGTCGGTGGCCGGTGCCACACTGGCGGGGTGACCACCACGACCACGTACATCGCCTTCCTGCGGGCCATCAACGTCGGCGGCCGGACGGTGAGGATGGAGCGGCTGCGGGCGCTCTTCGCCGAGCTCGGGCTGGGGAACGTCCGCTCCTACATCCAGACCGGCAACGTCTTCTTCACCACCGACGAGCCGGACCGCGCGGCGCTGACCCGGCGGATCGAGGAGCACCTGGAGCAGTCGCTCGGGTACCCGGTGCCGGTGCTGCTGCGCACGGTGGACGAGGTGGCCGACCTGCTCGCCGCCGAACCGTTCCGGGGCGTCGAGGTGACGCCGGACGTCCGGCTCGTCGTCGCCTTCCTCTCCGAGCCGCTGCCTGCCGGGCTGGCCTTCCCCCACCGCTCGCCGAAGGGCGACGTCGAGGTGCTCGGCGCCGGTCCGGGGGCGGCGTACGTCGTGATCCACCTCCAGGACGGCAAGTGGGTCACCAAGGAGATGTTCGGCAAGGCCTACCGGGGCGCGGTCACCTCCCGGTTCCTGCACACCACGGAGAAGATCCTGGCGGCCGCCCGCAAGGTCTGACGGCCCGTACCGCACTCCGGCACGGGCCGGGCGGCCCCCTGGACCGGCCGGACGGCACCCCGGAGCGGGCCTGGCCGCACGACCGGAACGCGCGGAACCGCCCGGCCGGTAAGGGCGTCTGGACTGCCGTGACGTACGAACCCCGCGCACGGCGTGATCTGGACAGCCGGAGTCGGCCGCGCCGACAATTTGGCCATGACGCCTCCTGAGCTCCCCACCGGCGCGGCCGGGCCGACCGGCGCGGTCCGGCCCTCCGACGCCGAACGGGAGCAGGCGCTCGGGGCGCTGCGGGACGGCGCGGGCAGCGGGAGGCTCTCGCACGACACCTTCCTCGGACGGATGGACATCGTCCTGCACGCCACCAGCCGCGGCGAGTTGGACGCGGCGGTGGCCGGGCTGCCGACCGGCGGGCCGGTCGAGCGCTTCATGCTGCGCACGGTCGGCCGGGTCTCCGCCTTCGGCGACCGGCTGGGCCGGGCCTGGCGCACCGAGCGGCTGCCAGGGCTGAGCCTGCCGCAGGCCGGGGCCGGGCAGTTGACGATCGGCCGGCTCCCCGGCTCGGGGCTGCGGCTGCACGACGCCTCGGTGTCCCGGCACCACGCCGAACTGCGGCACGAGCAGGGCGGCTGGGTGCTGTACGACCTCGGCTCGACCAACGGCACGCACGTGAACGGGCGCCGGATAGCGGGCGGCGTACGGGTCCGGCCGGGCGACCAGGTGCGGTTCGGGAACCTGGAGTTCCGGCTCGCCGCGTTCTGACCGGACCCGCCGCCGCCCGGCCCGGGTGCCGTGCCCCGGGTCAGTGCGGGAACTGCCGGGGCGGCCGCTGACGGGGCAGCTCGTCCTGGAACTCCGCGACGACGGTGGCGATCTGGCGGGTCAGCACGGTCTGCTCCAGCCGGTCCAGGTACCGGTGCTCGGCGACCAGCGCATCGACTGTGACGCCGAAGTAGAGCGTCATCAGCGGATTGACGAAGAGCTGCTCGCCCTTGGTCCGCTCGGTGAAGCGGACGTCACCGAACTCGCCGCGCAGCGCCGCCGCCACCGAGCCGTTCACGATGCTGGGGTGTTCCGGGAAGGCGGCCCGGGCGTGCTCGACGGCGTCCAGGTACAGCACCCCCTCCCGGCTGTCGCGCGGGATGGAGAAGGCCCCGAGGTAGCCTCCGGCCCGGTCGAGCGCGGCGAGGTTCTCCAGCACCAGGGAGTGGTTGACGCCGTGGTGGGCGTCGATGCCGAAGCCGAGGCAGGCGACCAGCCGCTCGGGCACGTCGGACAGGCCGGCCACCGCGGCCAGGCTCGCCATGTCCTCCTCCGGGGTGCCGAGCCCGGCCTCGTCGCCGCGCATCAGGATGTCGGTGCCGCCGTCCACCAGCAGGATCGCGTCCACGCCCAGGCGGCCGACCAGCGCGCGGTAGGCCTCGCGCAGCGGCTGCACGCCGACCGTCGGGAAGGCCCACACGGTGTCGGGCATCCCGTGCCGGTTCAGCCAGCGGGCCAGGGTGCGCTCCGGGAAGTAGCCCTCGGGGGCGGCGGTGTCCGGTCCGATCCGGGCCACGTCGGGCTCCGCCCAGACTTCGAGGGGCAGGCCGTAGAGGTGGGTGAAGGAGAGGTTGGCCAGGTGCACCTCCTTGCCCGCGGCCCGCAGGGCGAGGGCGATCGGCAACCCGGCGTACACGTCGAAGCCGCCGCCGGCCCCGGCGACCAGGATGCGCTCGGCGGCCAGCAGCCGGGTGATCAGCGGTGGTTGCAGCAGAGAAGTCACCGGCGGACGGTAGCACCGGGCGGGCTGGCCTCCGCTGACGGCTGTCACTCTCGCTGTCAGTGGCGGGTGCGAGGATTCGGGCATGACCGAGGAGACGGTTCTCACCCCCGACGTGCTGCGCGAAGCCCAGGAGCGGGCCCGCGAGTTGATCCGGTGCGGCTTCCAGGAGCCGGACGAGATAGCCGAGTCCCTGGTCGAGGTCCTCGACGACCAGGGACTGACACAGGAGGAGGCGGAGCGGATCGTCGCTCCGCTGTGGACCGAGCGGCTGGCCGAGCAGGCGTCCTGGCCGGAGACCACCGACGTGGACCGGCTGGCGGACGCCTTCGACGCGCTGGAGGACCAGGGCATCGTCGCGGCAATGGACTTCACCTGCTGTGCGGGCTGCGGCTACGCGGAGATCGGCGGCGAGGCCGGGGAGGATTCGGTCGGCTTCGTCTTCTTCCACCAGCAGGACACCGAGGCGGCGGCCGCCGGGCGGGGGCTGATGCTGCGCTACGGAGGGTTCCGCGCCGGGGAGGAGGCGGCGGAGGTCTCGGAGCGCCGGACGGTGGAGGTCGGGCGGGTGGTGGTCGCCGCGCTGGAGGCGGTCGGGCTCCCGGCGGAGTGGGACGGATCGCCGCACACGGCGATCCGGGTCGCCCCGCTGGAGTGGCTCAACCGCCTGACGGAGTAGGCGCCGGGGAGCGCGTCCTCACTGCCGGGACTGCCGGGGCCGCCGGGGGCGGTCAGTCCCGCTCGACGTGCGCCTCGACGTAGTGGCGCTTCTTCTCCGTCTCGCGCAGGGTGACCCTGACGCTGCCGACGGAGGTCTCGGAGTTCTTGGTGACGGTCTTCTTGGTGTCGCCGATGGTCACCTCGGCCGAGTTGTCGGTGATGTGGCCGACGGTCATGCTCACCGATTTGTCGCCGCCGAAGACCTTGACGGTCTTGGAGTCGTCGTCACCGTCGGTCGTGACGGTGACGGTGCACTTGTGGTCGTCCAGGCAGAGTGCCACGGTGCCCTCACAAGCGGTCAGTCCGGCGCCGAGTATCAGGACGGCGCCGGCGGTGAGGAACGCCGGGCCGCGCCGGAAGCGGGTCCGGAGGCGGGTGCGGTGCGGGTTGGGGGTGCTGCGCTCTGTGGTCATGCCGTCGACGGTAGTACGGCGGGCACGGCCCGTCATCAACCGCCGGCGTGACGCCTCCCCTGGCACGGCCCGGAGCGGCCGGGGCGGCCCGACCCTGAGAGCGATGGGTCGAATCCCTTAGGGGATGTGAACAGTTGACTGTCCGTCTGAAACCGGCGGGCGATCCGGCATATGCCGGAGGCCCGTATCGGAGGCTCATGCCACGCGCGTAGATCCACGGCCCGCAAAAGCGCCCCGGAGTCAGTCGGCGATGCTCCCCAGGCCGCCGAAGCCGAGGCCCGTTCCGGCGCCGGCGGCCGGACCGTCCGCCGGGCCCCACAGCGGCGAGGTGCAGCGCTGGTAAGTGGCGTGCCAGTGCGGCCAGTTGCGGGCCACGTCGTCGTCGCACTCGGCCAGCAGCCGCTCGACCAGCGCGGGCTCCACGCCCTCCAGCAGCCAGGCCAGCGCGTCCGCCATGCCCGGGCCGTCGGCCAGGCGCAGCAGGTCCAGCAGCTCGCCCAGCCCGCCGAGCCGGGAGCCCTCGGCGATCACCCGCTCCATCCGGGGCAGCAGCTGCCGCTCCTCGATCCGCAGGTGGGTCTCCAGCCGGGCCGCCAGGTCCTCCATCGCGTACGCGACCGGCCAGGCGCTGCCGGTGTCCCGGCTGGCGATCCGCACCAGCGTGGTGACCCGGGTGAAGGAGTGGTCCAGGTTGTGGTGGTCGTCCTCCAGCCAGTTGAGCAGCAGCCGCAGCTCGGGCGCGAAGCGGCGCACGATCGGCCAGAGCCGGGTGTCCTGCTGCTCGTGGTGGCAGGTGAGCATCGCGGTCATGAAGTTCCAGTGCCGCAGCAGCGCCTCGCCCTTGTGGTCCTCGTCGGGCTGGAGCAGCCGCAGCGCGTTGGGCAGCCGGGCGAGGTCCCGGCGCATCGCGGCGTGGACCAGGCGCAGGCCGGCGAACCGCGGGGTGACCGGCTCGTCGTCCGCGGCCCGACCGTACGCGTCCGCGCCCAGCGAGTCGGCTCCGGGCCGGGCCTGCGCGGGCACGGTGAGGGTGGACGGGGGCACCAGGTGGATCGACATGGGACTCTCTTCAAGGCTTGGGGCACGGCGGGTGGCGGCGGCCGGTGAGGACCGCCCCAGCCAAGGTGCTCGCAGCTCATCAGAAGCGAATCAATGTCCGATTGACGCGCAGGTCACGGGCCTGCGGACGGGCGCCGGAACTGGGCGGAGACCACCGGCGGCCCGCCCGAACTGGGCGGCGATCACCGGCGGCCCGCCGGAACGGCGCCGGAAGAACAGGACCGCCGGTGCCGGGAGCGCGAACGCGTCCTGGCACCGGCGGTGCGGGTGGGAGCAGGGGCCTCAGTCGGCCGCCGGCCCCGCCAGGTGAGCGGTGAGCCACACCAGGGTGTCCGGGATCATCTTCTTGAAGTCCGAGGTCAGGTGCTTGCCGCCGGGCTGCTCGTGGTACTCGAGGCTCACCGGCGGCACCGCCTTGGCCACCCAGTTCTTGACCACCTTGGTCTCGTACGGGTTGGCGCCGCCCGCGGTGACCAGCATGCTCACGTCGGCCTTGCCCTGGGCGACCAGCACGTCCGGGTTGTTGGCCTCGCGCTCGGCCTCGTGGCCCTTCCACAGCAGCGAGTCCGGTATGAAGTAGCCGTCGATCGGCACCGCGGCCTTGTAGACCTGCGGGTACTGGAGGGCGAGCTTGGCGCTGCAGAAGCCGCCGGTGGAGGCTCCCATCACGCCCCAGCCGTCGCGGCCCTTCACGGTGCGGAAGTTGGCGCGGACGAAGTCCGGGATGTCCTCGGCCATCCAGGTGGCCATCTTGGGCTGACCCGGGATGTCGGAGCAGTCCAGCGCGTTCTTCTCGTCGTTGTTGAAGTTCTGCACGGGCATGATCATGATGAACGGATGGGACTTGCCCTCCTTGACCAGCCGCTCGTTCTCCTCCTGGATCGGCAGCTGGTTGTCGGTCCAGGTGTTGTAGCCGTTGCTCTGGCCACCGGCGAAGAGGGTGAGCACCGGGAAGCCGGTCTTGGCGAACTTGGGGTCGTTGTACTCGGGCGGCAGCCAGACCCAGACCTGGCCGGTGACGCCGGACTTCGCGCCGGTCACCTTGGTCATCATGATCGGGCCGGCACTGGTGTCCCGGACCTTGTTGAGGCCGGCGGCGGGCCCGGTGGGCATCAGCACCTTTCCGGCGGCGGCCGTGGTCGCGCTGACGGTCGCGCCCGGGGTGGTGCCGGTGGCGCTCGGGCTGCCCGCCGAGCTGCTGCTGCCGGCCGGGGTGGCGTTCGCCGTGGCGCCGCCCCCCTTCCCACCGCCGGAACTCCCGCAGGCCGCGAGCGAGGCGGCCAGGGCGAGCACGGCGGCGCCGGACAGGACGGCGCGGGAACGGGACGACTGCCTAAGCACGGTGAGGACTCTCCGACCGATGTCGCGCCCGGTCCGTCTGACCGGGCGGCGGCCCCCCGGTGGGGCCGGACAGGCCCGGGGCACAGCGCTGGAGCGCCCCCCGGAGTGATGGCGCGCCGCCCCTCGCGGGGGTGCGCCTTCCTGCGATCTTATGACGTGGGCCGGGGTGGGCCGGTTGCGAGGTGACCGCCGGAAATCCAATGTTTGTTCGCGATCGGGTAAAGGCCTTCACCGCTCCCCCCGAACGGCGGGGGCCGGATGGCGGGGGTGGCCGCCGGACTCCCGCCGAGCCGTCCGGATTTCGGCGTTTTGACCGGTGACGGCGGCCCGCCGATCCGCGACGATCACGAGGTACGCCCAGGGCCGGCCGGGAACAGTCATCGAGGAGGGTGCCATGAACCAGCGGATCGCCGTCGTCACCGGAGCCGGGAGCGGCGTCGGCCGGGCCGTGGCGGTCGAACTGGCCGCGGCCGGCTGGCGGACGGTGCTGGCAGGCCGGCGGTCCGGGCCGCTGCGGGAGACCGCCCGGCTCTGTGCCGCCCCGGCCGACGTGGTGCCGACCGACGTCACCGCCCCGGCCTCGGTGGACGCGCTGTTCGCCGCGGCCACCGAGCACCACGGCCGGGTGGACCTGCTGTTCAACAACGCCGGCACCTTCGGCCCGGCCGTCCCGGTGGAGGAACTGGCGGTCGAGGACTGGCGGGCCGTGGTCGACCTCAACCTGACCGGCGCCTTCCTCTGCGCCCGGGCCGCGTTCCGGCAGATGAAGGCGCAGGACCCGCAGGGCGGCCGGATCATCAACAACGGCTCGATCTCCGCGCACGTCCCGCGCCCGAACTCGATCGCCTACACCGCGACCAAGCACGCCGTCACCGGCCTGACCAAGTCACTGTCGCTGGACGGCCGCCCGCACCGGATCGCCTGCGGGCAGATCGACATCGGCAACGCGGCGACCGACATGACGGCGGCGATGGGCACGGGCGTGCGGCAGGCGGACGGCCGGATCGCCCCCGAGCCGACCATGGACGTGGCCGACGTGGCACGCACCGTGCGACACATGGCCGGGCTGCCGCTGGAGGCCAACGTGCAGTTCGCCACCGTGATGGCGACGGCCATGCCGTACATCGGCCGGGGGTGACGGACGGGCCGTCACCCCTCGTGCGAGTACCGGTGGCGCAGCGCCCCGCCGCCCCCGCCCGGCCGATGGACGCCGGTGGACGCCGGTGCTCCCGGGTCACGGCCGGATCGCCCGGCCGGACCCGGGACCACGGCTCACGGCCGCCAGGTGTCGTTCAACGTGACCGTCCCGCCCGAGGGCACCGTCGCCGTCCGGTTGGCGCCGGACTCCCAGGTCACCGCACCGCTCGTGTCCTTGCGGACGTACTTGTACTGGAAGGACGTGCCGGCCGGCAGCGACAGCGCCAGCGACCAGACCGGGTAGCCCGCCGAGGAGAGCGGCAGCGCCTTCGCCGGGTCCCAGCCGCCGAGCGCCGCGACGTCGCCGACCACGTAGAGGTTCTGACCGTACGAGGTGGTGGCGTTGACGTTGAACGAGGCACCGGAGACGCTCGCGCCGGACTGGACGTACAGCGCGACCGCGTCGCCCGCGCCGACCGTCGCGGTGAACTGCCCGTTGGCACCCACCTGGTACGTCGGGCCGGTGCAGCCGCCGCCCGGCTGCGGGTCGCCGTGCTGGACGTCGCAGTAGGTGCCGGCCGGCAGCCCGGTCTGGAAGGTCCGGGTGATCGCGCCGCTCTCGTGGTTGATCGCGACGTAGCCCCTGTTGCCGCGGCCGAAGGCGATCGCGTTGTTGCCGTTGGACCACCAGTCGGTCACCCCGGTGCCCGCCACCGCGTTGCGGAAGCCGACCATGTTGGCGACCTGCCGCCAGGCGTGGGTGCAGTTCCAGCCGTCCTGGTAGCAGGCGTTGACGGTGCCGCCGTTCGGCGGGCCGTCGTCCTTGTTGGTGAAGGAGTAGCCGGAGTAGACGTTGGGGGCGCCGTACGGCGAGGCCAGCAGGAAGACGTTGGCCAGCGTGTAGGTGTTGCCGTAGGTGTAGTTGAGGGTGGAGCCGTTGCGCTCGGTGTCCCAGTTGTCGACGAAGCCGCGCGCCTGGCCGCTCGGCAGGTAGCCCCAGGAGGCGCCCCAGCCGCTGAGGTTGGCGAGCTTGTCGGTGGTGAACATCCGCTTGAGGTCGGTGCCGACCCGGAACTCGTCCAGGTCGCCGGTGCCGGTGTACTCGGTCGGCTGGATCGGCTCGCCGGCGCCGTAGATGACCTCCTGGACCCAGTAGGCCTTGGGGTTGGCCATCTTGGCCTTGATCGCCGCGAGGTCGGCGGCGGCGATGTGCTTGGCGGCGTCGACCCGGTAGCCGTCGACGCCGAGCGAGGCCAGGTCGTCCAGGTAGTGCGCGATGGTGGTCTGGACGTACGTGCTGCCGGTGTCCAGGTCGGAGAGGCTCTCCAGCTCGCAGTTCTGGACGTTGGCGCGGTCCTGGTAGTTGGTGATCGGCTGGCGGCAGGAGTGGAAGTCCTGGCTCTGGTACGTGCCGGGGTAGTTGTACTTGGTGTACGCGGTACCGCCGGTGCCGGTGCCGGAACCCGCCGACATGTGGTTGACCACCGCGTCGGCGATCACCTTGACCCCGGCCGCGTGGCAGGCGGCGACCATGTTCCTGAAGGACGTGCGGTCGCCGAGCCGTCCGGCGATCTTGTAGCTGACCGGCTGGTAGGAGGTCCACCACTGCGAACCCTGGATGTGCTCCTGCGGCGGGGAGACCTCGACGAAGCCGTAGCCCTTGGGGCCGAGGGTGGAGGTGCAGGCCTGGGCGACGGAGTCGAAGCGCCACTCGAAGAGGGTGGCGGTGACGTCCTTGCCGTTGTTCGCGGGCGGGGCGGCCTGGGCGGCGGGGGCACCGAGGGAGGTGCCGAGCGAGAGCGCGAGCGCCGCCGAGGCGGCGAGCGCACCGGCCGCGCGGGCGGGCCTGGGGGTCCCCCCGGCCGAAGGCTGGGGGAGGGTGGGGGCGGTGGTGACCACGTCGTCTCCTGGGGGTGGCTGGGGTTGGGACAGCCGGAGGGGGGCGAAGCCATGCAGGAAGTTTCTGCAACTTGCCGGAAACTTGCAGCGCTGAACCTAGAGGTGCCCGAACGGACCGTCAAGACCTTGCTCACGCCCCCGGAGATACGTTTCTGCACCAACGTTTCCGCATCACCCACCACCGGACGGCACGACAAGGGCCCGGCAGCCGTAGCCACCGGGCCCCTCACCTGTCCTGGTTCACCGGCCCCTCAGGAGCCGGACCGGGCTCAGCCGGTCTGGACGGAGGTGTCGTCGATCACGAAGCTCGTCTGGAGCGAGGAGTCCTCGGTCCCGGTGAACTTCACGGTGACCGTCTGGCCCGCGTAGGCCGACAGGTCGAAGGTGCGCTGCTGGTAGCCGGCCGCGGCGTCCACGTTGGAGTAGGTCTTCAGCGTGGTGCCGTTCACCGACACGGTCAGCTTGTCGTACGCGGTGCTGCCCGACTCGGCGGTGTCGATGTGCAGCCAGAAGCTCAGCGTCGCCTTGCAGCCCGAGGGGATGCTCACCGTCTGCGACAGCGAGTCGGTGTGCGAGGAGCCGTAGCCGTCCAGCCACGCCTTCCACGAACCGCTGCGGGCCGGCTGCGAGGTGCTGCTGTTCAGCACGCCGCTGGACGCCGTCCACGGGGCGGCGGTGCCGCTCTCGAAGCCCTCGTTGCCCAGCAGCTGCGCCGGGGTGCAGCTGCCGCCACCGGCGGAGACGGTCCAGGTGAAGCTGGTCGTGCCGGTCTTGCCGGCCGAGTCCTTCGCCGTGACGGTCACGTTGTAGGTGCCCGCGGTGGAGGCGGTGCCGGTGATCGCACCGGAGGAGGAGATCGACAGCCCGGTGGGCAGGCCGGTCGCGCTGTAGGTCAGCGGGGCGGTGCCGCCGGTGGCGTTGATCTGGAGGTTGACCGCGCCGCCCACTGCGGTGGACTGGTTGCCCGGGTTGGTGACGGTGACGCCGCCCGAGGGCGCCGTGCCGACGTTGACGCCCGCCCAGGCGGTGCTGACCGCGGCCAGCTCGGCGCTGCCGGCACCGTACAGGTCGGTGGCCGCCTTCTCCGTCGCGGTGCGCGCCGCGGCGTAGTTGGTGCTGGAGGTCATGTAGGTGGTCAGCGCGCGGTACCAGACGGCCGCGGCCTTGTCCCGGCCGATGCCGGTGACCGAGATGTTGCCCTGGGTCGGCGAGTCGTAGCTGACGCCGTTGATCACCTTCGCGCCGCTGCCCTCGGACAGCAGGTAGAAGAAGTGGTTGGCGACGCCGGACGAGTAGTGGACGTCCTTGTTGCCGACGGTGGAGGACCAGTAGTCGGCCGAGGCGCCGTCCTTGGACGGCTTGTCCATGTAGCGCAGCGGGGTGCCGTTCCCGTTGATGTTGATCAACTCACCGATCAGGTAATCGGGGTTGTCGGTCGGGATGTTGGCGGAGAACTCGACCATCGTGCCGAAGATGTCCGAGGTGGCCTCGTTGAGGCCGCCGGACTCGCCGGAGTAGGTCAGGTTGGCGGTGGCCGAGGTGACGCCGTGGCTCATCTCGTGGCCCGCGACGTCCAGCTCGGTGAGCGGCGCGGTGTTGTTGCTGCCGTCGCCGTACGTCATGCAGAAGCAGGAGTCGTCCCAGAACGCGTTCACGTAGTTGTTGCCGTAGTGGACGCGGCTGTAGGCGCCGACACCGTCGTTGCGGATGCCGTTGCGGCCGAAGGTGTTCTTGTAGTAGTCCCAGGTGGCCGCGACGCCGAAGTGGGCGTCGACCGCGGCGGACTCGCCGTTGTTGACGGTGCCGTCGCCCCAGGTGTCGGTGGACTTGCTGTACAGCGTGCCGGTGCCCGAGGTCCCGTGGTTCAGGTTGGTGGTGTACATCCCACCGCGGGCGCCGTCCTTCATCTGGTACGTCGAACCCGACTGGGTCGTACCGATGGTGACGTTGCCGACGAAGACGCCCTTGCCGGAGCCGGTCTCGATGCCGTCCCACTGCTGGATGACCTGGCCGCTGGTGGCGTCGGTGACGACGTGCATCTTGCTCGGGGTGCCGTCCGACTTGGTGGAGGAGACGACGGTCTCCCAGGCCAGCCGGGGGCTGTTGTCGGCGGCCCAGACCACCAGGCGCGGCGCGGTGTCGACCGCGGCGCCCGACTCGGCGGCGAGCGCGGCGCTCTGCGCGGCCGGCGCGGCCAGCTTCGGCGTGGTGTCCACACCGCTCAGCGTGGCGGTGCTGGCCCGGTCGACGCTCTTGGTCGCACCGGTGGGCGCCTGGTGCACCACCAGGTCCCCACCCAGGACGGGCAGTCCGTTGAGGGTGCGCTCGTACCGCAGGTGGCGGGTGCCGTCCGCGTCCTGGATGACGTCCTTGGTGACCAGCTTCTCCGAGCCGCTCAGGCCCAGGCTCTGGGCGAGGGAGGTGGTCTGCTGGTTCGCGGCGGAGATCAGCTGGGCGCGGTTCGCCTGCTGGGCCGCGACGGCGGCCGGCGCATCCGGCGTGGCCGCCTGGGCGATCACCGGTATGCCGGTGACCAGCAGCGCGGTGGAGGCGGCCATGACAACCGCCGCCTTCCGGGCGTGAGCGTAACGGGACATGCGGACTCCTTTTCCGACCGGCGCTGGGTCGCGCACGGTGGAGAGAAAACCTGGGCCGCGGGGTCGCGGCGCAGTGGGGGCCCCCGCCGGGTACGACGGGAGTGCGGATGCGGTGCTCACAACTCGTTTGCAGGGTCGGGACGCGCTGCACCTGAACTGGAACAGCTGCACCGGGGGGTGGGGCCCCCTCGACTACAGCCGGGGGAATCGTGGCAGCAACCGAGCCTTTAATGACAGATGCATGCCACGGATTGGCCGATTCATTACCGAAACCGTATGCAGGCCGGTCCGTCAGTTGTGTTACCCCACGACGAACTCGTGAACACGGTTTTCATACCCCGGGCAAAGTTCGATCACTATCGGCGGTCGATGACCAGCACTCAGAACCCCGGCGGGCACCGGCGGGTGGCCGGCAGCGCCCGGTGGACCCGGCACGTCACAGTTCCGGCCGTGCCACCAGAGGTTTCCGGCCAATGTGCGTCCGGAACGGAACCGGGCCCCGCACCACCTGAACAGTGGTACGGGGCCCGGGAGTTGTCGTGGTGTACGAATCAGTGTTGGACGAACACCGCCACGGTGCGGCCCGGCACGGTGAAGGTGCCGGTCGCGGCGTCGAAGCCGGACCGCTGCACCACCCGGTCCGTCCCGCCGGCCTGGACGGGGTGCAGCGCCTGGCCGGTGCCCGCCAGCGCCGGCACGGTCTGCGCCTGCGCCGTGGGCGTGGCGTTGAAGACCACCGTGACGCCCTTCTCCGCCCCCGGCAGCCCGGTGCCGTCCAGGTGCAGGGTGAGCACCCCGGGCGTCTCGCCGGCGGTGCCGGAGAGCGGGTAGGAGAGCCGCTGCTGGACGGCGGCCAGGGTGGGCAGCGAGAACAGCGGCGAGGACTGCTTGATCCGCAGGAACTCCTGGTACTGCGCCGAGGCCGCCCGGATGTCGGCCGCCCCCACCGTCAGCCTCGGGTCGGCCAGCAGGGACCGGGCAGCCGCCCACTGCTCCTGGTTGTCCTTCGCCATCGGCAGGCCGCGGCCCCAGCCGTTGCCGTCCGCCGCCCCCGTCGAGGGGTCGGGCCAGTGGATCGCGTTGAACCAGTCCCCCGAGTCGTAGGAGTTGGAGTCGAGCGACTTGGAACGCAGCAGGTCGCTGCCGGCCTGGGCGAAGCCCGCGCCCTGGGTGAGCGCGGTGAGCGAGAGCCCGAACGCCTGCATCCGGGCCCGGTCGGCGGGCGCGGTGCCGGCCGGCAGCTTGTACGCGAGCGCGTCGAAGAGGTCGGTGTTGTCGTGGGCGTCCACGTACTCCACCGCCTCACCGGGCTTGGCCGCGTACCCGGTCGGGGCGCCGTTGTAGTCGACCTGGGCGCCGGTGACGGACTTTCCGGAGCTGTCGGTGAAGGAGTAGCCCGCCAG
Source organism: Kitasatospora sp. NPDC101235 (assembly GCF_044767505.1). Lineage (NCBI taxonomy): Bacteria > Bacillati > Actinomycetota > Actinomycetes > Kitasatosporales > Streptomycetaceae > Kitasatospora > Kitasatospora sp. NPDC101235. Next base: position 406,765 of record NZ_JBIWNZ010000001.1, on the reverse strand, counting down.
GTTGCCGGTCAGCCCGACCTTCAGCTGGTCCATCTGGTGCAGCAGCCGGGCCTTCTGCTCCTCCGGGGTGCCGTTCGCGGCCGAGCCGTTCGGGTCGGTGTACAGACCCGACGCGAAGCCCTGCTGCTGGGCGGAGTTCAGCATGAAGTTGCCGCCGCGGGCGGCGTCCCGGAGCCGGTCGTCGAAGGTGGCGATGCCGGTGCCGGCCATGTTCTGCTGGGTGGCCTGCTCGAAGCGGGCGTCGTTGGCGACGACGCCGAAGTTCCAGCCCTCGCCGTACAGGAAGACGTTCCTGCCGTCCACGCCGTCCGAGTCCGGCGTCATCTTCCGCAGCGCGGCCTGCACGTCCAGCATGGTGGACTTCGGGTCCAGGCCCATCAGGTCGAAGCGGAAGCCGTCCACCTTGTACTCGCGGGCCCACAGCGTCACCGAGTCGACCACCAGCCGGTTCATCATGGCGTGCTCGGGCGCGGTGTCGGAGCAGCAACTGTCCGTCGTCACCTTGCCGTTGGCGTCCAGCCGCTGGTAGTAGCCGGGCACCACCCGGTCCAGCACCGAGTGCTCGGCCTGGCCACTGGCGGCGGTGTGGTTGTACACCACGTCCAGCACCACCCGCAGCCCGGCCGCGTGCATCGCCTGCACCATCTGCCGGAACTGCACGGTGCGGGCCACGCCTCCCCCAGCCTCCGGCCGGGAGGTACCCCCAGGGTCGGTGGCAGCGGCATAGGAGCCCTCCGGCACGTTGTAGTGCAGCGGGTCGTAGCCCCAGTTGTACGCGTCGTCGGCGGCCACGGCCGCCACGCACTCCTGCTGCTTCGGGCCGTCCGGCGGAAGGGACTTGAGGTCGCAGGCCGGCAGCTTCTGGTCCGCCCGGTTCTCCCGGATGGTGGCGATGTCGAAGGTCGGCAGCAGGTGCACCGTGGTCACCCCGGCCTTGGCGAGCTCCCGAAGGTGCTGCATCCCGGCCGAGTTCGACTCGGTGAACGCGAGGTAGGTGCCGCGCTCGGCCGCCGGGACGGTGGGGTCCTCGACCGAGAAGTCCCGGACGTGCAGCTCCTGGATCTGCTGCTGCGCGGGCGGGACGGCCGGCGGGCGGGCGTGGTCGTCCCAGCCCGCGGGCTTGAGCGCCTTGGCGTCGAGGTCGGCGACCAGACTGCGCCCGGAGTCGGTGGAGAGCGCCACCGAGTACGGGTCGGTGACGGTGTTGACCACCAGCTGCTGCGTCGAGGGCGCCCAGACCTTCACCTGGTACAGGTAGTACTTGCCGTCCAACTCGCGCTTGTCACGGACGACTTCCCACACCCCGGTCTCGTCGTCCAGCTTCAGCGGCAGCGTCTTCGGGGTGCCCCCGGTGGCGCTGTCGAAGACCTGGACGGAGACCTCCTGCGCGGTCGGCGCCCACAGCGACAGCGCCACCTTGCCGCTGTAGTAGGCCGGTCCGAAGTCCACCTTGCCGGTCCGCCCGGCGTACAGGTCGTCCAGCACGCCCGGGATCTGCACCCCGGTGGCGGCCGGCACGGCGCCGCTGGGCAGGTGTTCGGTGAACAGCAGCTGGCTGCGCAGCGCGGCCGGGACGCGGGCGGCGTCCCGGGTGTCCACGGTGAAGGCCCGGTAGCCCGCCAGGTGCGGGTACTTGGCCTTCTGCGCGTCGGTCAGCCCGCCCTTGACCGGGGTGAGCCGCAGCCACTTGCCGGGCTTGGTCAGCGTGCCCCGGTCCGCCCGGATGCCGCCCTCGGGGTCGTACACCAGCTGGGCGCTGGTACCGCCGGCCAGGGCGTCGTCGCCCGCGCCGAAGTTCGCCGGGACGACGACGGTCCTGGCGTCGATCCACTGGGCCTTGGCGCCGGTGAGGTCGATCTGCGAGGAGGCGGCCGGGTTCTGCGGCAGCAGGTAGCCCTCGCGGCCGCCGAGGATCCAGACCTCCTTGCCGTTGACGGCGAAGTCCAGCGACTGGTCGGCGGGCAGGTCCTTGTCGTTGCCCTTGTGCAGGATGTAGCTGAGGCTGGTCGCCCCGGGGGCCAGCGGCACCTCGAAGACGGCACCGAAGGCGTCGCGGCGCGCGGGCAGCAGCGGCTTGCCCCAGTCCGTCGGGGTGGCCGCGCCGGTCCAGTCGTGCAGGCCCCAGCCGTCGTAGTCGCCGTCGGCCCGGTTGTAGTGGATGACGGCGGTGTTCGCGGGCTGGCTGTTCGCCGGCCCGGGGTTGGCGGTGCGCACGGCCGGGTCGCCCTGCTTGAGCCACACCTCACCGGTGCTGCCGACGTCGAGGTGCCGGTCGGCGTCGACGTCCTTGACGCCGTCCTTCTCGACGACGAACCCGACGTCCGAGGCACCGGGCTTGAGCCGCACGTACGCGAAGGCGCCGTACGCGTCCCGCCCGGTGAAGGCGTGCCCGGCCGGCCACTGGGTGGCCTCGCCGTCGGCGAGGTCGCCCCAGGCGTAGAGGTTCCAGCCGTCGTAGTCGCCGTCCGGCCGGTTGTAGTGGACGACGGCGTACGGGCGCGAGCCGGCGGTGGGCGCCGGCTTGGGCGCGGGGGTGCCGGTGGTGAAGCTCGCGGTGGCGGAGCGCAGGTGACCGCTGGAGTCCTGCACGACGGCCTTGTAGCGGACCACCGTGCCGGGGGCGACGGCGGCCAGGTCCTGGGTGACGGCGTACTTCCCGGTGTCGGCCGTGCCCAGCGTCTGCCAGGGCCCGTTGCCGATCTGGGCGGCGAAGCTCACCCGGTTGAAGCCGCCGCCCGTCGTGGCGCCGACCGTGACCAGCCCGGTCGAGCCGTCCGCCGGCGGCTGCACCGAGAGCTGCGGCGCGGCACCGACGGCCGCGAGCCTGCCGCCCGCCTTGAACACCACGGAGGAGAGCGCCGGCACGGTGACCGTCACCTTGCGGTCGCCGCCGCTGGTGATCCGCTCCCCCGCGGACGGGTAGATCCGGTCGAAGCCCATCCCCGCCGAGAAGGTGTCCAGGGTGACGGTCTTCGCCTCGGTGGCGTTGTTGACCGCGACCAGGTACTCGACCTGCTGCCCGGCGTCGATCCGGGAGAAGGCGTACACGCCCGCGCCGTCGGCGGCGTAGCGCTCGATCTGGGCGCCGTCGGCCAGTGCCGGGTTGTCCCGGCGCAGCCTGGCCAGCCCGGCGATGCCCTGGTAGAGCTCGCCGCCCTGCCCGTACCGGTCGGCCGGGCCGGAGGGGCCGCCGAGCACCCGGTCGCCGTTGTACGAGGCGGTCTTGGAGGCGAACAGGTCCTGCCGGGCGTCCTTGTCGCCGCCCGCGCCGGTGAAGCCCTGCTCGTCGCCGTAGTAGACGACGGGCTGCCCGCGGGTGAGGAACTGCAGCTCGTTGCCGAGCCGGTCCTTCCTCAGCAGGGTCGCGTCGTCGGCGCCCGGGTTGTCGGCGAGCAGGAAGGAGCCGAAGCGGCCCATGTCGTGGTTGCCGAGGAAGGTCGGCAGCTCGTACGCGTCGGTGTCGGCGCTGGTGTAGCGGTAGTCCTGGGCGTAGACGTCGGCGAGGTTGCGCGCCGAGCCGCCCTGCGAGACGTAGGAGCGGGCCGCGCCCTGGAACGGGAAGTCCAGGGTGGCCTGGAGCCTGCCCTTCGTGACGTACGGCGAGGTGACCGCCGGGTCCCCGGAGTAGACCTCGCCGAACATGAAGAACTTCCGGTTGCCCTGCTTGGCGGCGAAGTCCTTGAGCGCGGGCGCCCACTGCTGCCAGAACGCCATGTCGACGTGCTTGACGGTGTCGATCCGGAAGCCGTCCACGCCGGCGTCCCTGACCCACTGCTGGTAGACCTTCTCGAAGCCCTTCACCACCTTGGGGTTCTGGGTGTCGAGGTCGTCCAAGCCGCTGAAGTCGCCCTCGGTGGCGGACTCGCCGACGAAGGTCGAGTCGCCCCGGTTGTGGTACAGCGCCGGGTCGTTGAGCCAGGACGGGGTCTTGGCTCCGGCGTCGGCCGGGCTGCGGAAGACCGGGGTGTAGGGGAAGGAGTCCTTGGTGATCTTCGGCCAGGGGGCGCCCGCGTCGGCGACGGCGGTCTCGTCCACCGGGTTCCCGTCCGCGTCGAGGGTCGGGTAGGCGCCGGTGGAACGGTAGCCGTACTGCTTCTCGGCGTAGTCGACGACGTCGGCGGTGTGGTTGGTGATGACGTCGAAGAAGACCTTGATGCCGCGGGCGTGTGCCTTGGCTATCAGCTCCTTGAGCTGTTCGTTGGTGCCGAAGTGCGGGTCGACCTGGGTGAAGTCGGTGATCCAGTAGCCGTGGTAGCCGGCCGAGGCGTCGGCCCCGCTGCCCTGCACCGGCTTGTTCTTGAAGATCGGGGCCATCCAGATCGCGGTGGTGCCGAGGTTCTGGACGTAGTCGAGCCGCTGTATCAGTCCGGCCAGGTCGCCGCCGTGGTAGAAGCCCTTGTCGGCGGGGTCGAAGCCGTTCTCCAGCCGCCCGCCCGTGATGCCCCCGGTGTCGTTGGCGGCGTCGCCGTTGGCGAAGCGGTCGGGCAGGACGAAGTAGAACTGCTCGCGGGTGAGGTCGTGCCGCCCGGCGGTGGCCGCCAGCGCGGCGTCCGAGGGCGGGGCCGGCGGGGCGGCGGCAAGGGCCGCGGGGGCGCTGCCGAGGGTGGCGGCGGTCAGTGCGGCGGCCAGCAGGACGGCCGTGCGGCCTGGCGGTCTGCGGCGGCCGGTACTTCGTCGGGCAGTGCTCCGTCGGGGGCGGAGCGGGACATCGGCCACTGAGGGCTCCCTTAGGGGAAGGGGCGATCGATTTCCCAGGAAGCTAGCGGCCTGCAATATGTTTCAGCAAGATGCAGAAACCGTTTCGTGCCGGGAAATTCCAGGTGGGCGACCGTCTCCGACCACCCCGATTACTCCTCTGGAGCGACGGGCGTGACAATGGGACCCATGTCCGTCCCACCGGTACGCACCGAACCCCAGAGCACCCCCTACCCCGGTGGGAGCCGGCCCGTAGCCCTCAAGGGGGACGGCCGGTGAAGAATCCACTGCCAGAGGATGAGCAGCCGGCTACGAGTGGTCTGGCAGACTTGCCGTCCATGGGGGAACCGACCGAGATCCAGCGAGGCGACGCCGGGCGCGCCGACGCGGCCAGTGGTAGCGGTTCCGAAGCAGTGAAGGCCCTCCCCGGCCGCCTGCCCGACGGAACCACCCGCGCCGCCCAGTCCCGTACCGCCGCGCTGCGCGAGCGCATCAGCGCCCAGCGCCGATCGCCGGCCCGGCCGCGGATCTGGTTCGAGCTGGCACTGATCGGGATCAGCTACTGGATCTACTCGATCGTGCGCAACGCGGTTCCCGAACAGGAAGCGATAGCCCAGAAGCACGCACGCTGGATCTGGGACCTGGAGCAGCACCTCGGCATCGCCGTCGAGCACTCGATCAACCACGCCGTGGACAGCGTCGGGTGGCTCATCACGGGCATGAACTACTACTACGCCACCCTGCACTTCGTCGTCACGATCGGCGTGCTGGTCTGGCTCTACCGCCGCCACCCCGGCCGCTACGTCGCGGCCCGCTCGGTGCTGTTCGTGACCACCGGGATCGCCCTGGTCGGCTTCTACTTCTTCCCGCTGGCCCCGCCCCGGCTGATGACCGACGGCGGCTTCATCGACACCGTGAAGGCCCACGGCACCTGGGGCTCGATGGCCTCCGGCCCCGCCGCGCACGTCTCCAACCAGTACGCGGCGATGCCCTCGATGCACATCGGCTGGTCGATGTGGTGCGGTCTGGCGATCTTCTTCCTGGCCCGCCGGAAGTGGGTCAAGGCGCTCGGCCTGATGTACCCGGCCGCCACCCTGGTGGTCATCGTCTCCACCGCCAACCACTTCTGGATGGACGCCGTCGGCGGCGAGCTCTGCCTGGCGCTGGGTTTCCTCACCGCCCGCTGGCTGTACCACGAGTGGGTCTACAAGCTGCCCAGGGTGCCCGCCCGGGAGACGGTGGCCGAGCAGCCGATCACCGTCCCGGAGCAGTGGAGCGAGCCCGCGGTCAGCACCGTTCGCCGCTAGCCTGCCGACCTCCCGAAGGGGCCCCGACCGGGGCCCCTTTCGCGTACCCGCCGGAGCCGTGGACCGACCCGGTCAGTCGGATCCGTGCCCGGTCAGTCGGATCCGTAGAACAGCCGGACCACCACCGCCCGGGCCCGCCGGGTGATCCGCCGGTAGTCGTCCAGCAGCTCGCCGCTGTGCCCCGAGCCGTATCCGAGGTAGCGGGCCACCCCGGCCAGCTCCCGGGCCTCCCCCGGGAAGCTGTCCCCGGGCCGCCCGCGCACCAGCATCACCGCCGCCCGCACCCGGGAGGCCAGCACCCAGGCCGTGTCCAGCACCTCGGCGTCCTCCGGCTCGACCAGCCCGGCCTCGACGGCGGCCGCCAGGGCCGCCCTGGTCCGGGTGGTGCGCAGGGCCGGCACGCCGTGCCCGTACTGGAGCTGGAGCAGCTGAACCGTCCACTCGACGTCCGCCAGCCCACCCCGGCCGATCTTCGTGTGGGTGGTCGGGTCGGCCCCGCGCGGCAGCCGTTCGGCCTCGATCCGCGCCTTGATCCGGCGGATCTCCACCAGGTCCCGCTCCGGCACCCCGGTGCCCGGGTAGCGCAGCGGGTCGATCAGCCGCCGGAACCGCGTGCCCAGCTCCTCGTCCCCGGCCACCGGCTCGGCCCGCAGCAGCGCCTGGCTCTCCCAGGCGTGCGACCAGCGCCGGTAGTAGGCCGCGTACGAGGCGAGGGTGCGCACCAGCGGGCCGCTGCGGCCCTCCGGTCGCAGGTCGGCGTCGACCAGCAGCGGCGGCTCCGTGGAGGGCGCGCCCAACTGGGTGCGCAGCTCGTGGCAGACCGCCTGGGCGGCCCGGGCGGCCTCCTCCTCCAGCGAGCCGAGCAGCGGCTCGTGGACGAAGAGCACGTCCGCGTCCGAGCCGTAGCCCAGCTCGTGGCCGCCGAACCGGCCCATCGCGATCACCGCGATCCGGGTCGGCAGGTCCCCGTGCTCGGCCTCCCACCCGGCGACGCAGGCGCGCAGCGCGCCGCCCAGGGTGGCGGCGTTGAGCGCGGTGAGCGCCTCCCCCGCGGTGTCCAGCGCCTCGGCCGGGTCCTCCCCGAGCCGCCCGAGCACGTCCGCGGCGGCGGTACGGAACAGCTCCCGGCGGCGCACCGAGCGGGCGGAGGCCACCGCGGCGGCGGTGGACCCGGCCCGGCCGACGGCGGCCCGGATCTCCCCCTCCAGGGCGGCCCGGCCACGCGGTTCCAGACCCTGCGGATCCCCCAGCATGGCCACCGCCTCGGGGGCGCGCAGCAGCAGGTCGGGGGCGAGCCGGCCGGCCGACAGCACCCTGGCCAGCTGTTCGGCGGCGGCGCTCTCGTCCCGCAGCAGCCGCAGGTACCAGGGGGTGCGGCCGAGCGCGTCGGAGACCTGGCGGAAGTTGAGCAGCCCGGCGTCCGGGTCGGCGGACTCGGCGAACCAGCCGAGCAGCACCGGCAGCAGGGTGCGCTGGATCGCGGCCTTGCGGCTCACCCCGGAGGCGAGCGCGCTGATGTGCCGCAGCGCGGCCGCCGGGTCCGCGTAGCCCAGCGCCTCCAGCCGGGCCCGGGCCGCCTCCGGGGTCAGCCCGGTGGCGCCCGGCGGCAGTTCGGCGACGGCGTCGAGCAGCGGCCGGTAGAACAGCTTCTCGTGCAGCCGCCGGACCTCCACCGCGTGCCGCTTCCACTCGCGGTGCAGCGCGGCCACCGGGTCTGCGCGGGTGTCGTCGTTGATCAGCGCCGCCAGCGAGCGGGCCAGCCGGCGCAGGTCCTCGGCCCCGGTGGGCATCAGGTGGGTGCGGCGCAGCCGGTACAGCTGGATGCGGTGCTCCAGCGAGCGCAGGAAGCGGTACGCGGCGTCCAACGAGGCGGCGTCCGCCCGGCCCACGTACCCGCCCCGGGAGAGCGCGGCCAGCGCCTCCAGGGTGTTGCCGCTGCGCAGCGCCGGGTCGGTGCGGCCGTGCACCAGCTGGAGCAGCTGCACGGAGAACTCGACGTCGCGCAGGCCGCCCGGGCCGAGCTTGAGCTGGCGGTCCAGCTCGGTGACCGGGATGGAGTCGACCACCCGGCGGCGCATCTGCTGCACGTCGGCGACGAACTTCTCCCGGGCGGCGGCCTGCCAGACCATCGGGGCGAGCGCCTCGACGTACGCGGTGCCGAGCTCCGCGTCCCCGGCGACCGGGCGGGCCTTGAGGAGCGCCTGGAACTCCCAGGTCTTGGCCCAGCGCTGGTAGTAGGCGAGGTGGCTGGCCAGGGTGCGCACCAGCGGGCCGTTGCGGCCCTCGGGGCGCAGGTTGGCGTCCACCGGCCAGATGGTGCCCTCGCCGGTGGTGTCCGCGCACAGCCGGGTGAGGGCGGCGGCCAGCCGGGTCGCGGCCTTGAGCGCCTCCTGCTCGCCCACGCCCTCGCGCGGCTCGGCGACGAACACCACGTCCACGTCCGAGACGTAGTTGAGTTCGCGGCCGCCGCACTTGCCCATGCCGATCACCGCGAGCCGACAGGCCGCGGCGGCCTCCGGGTCGTGCTCGGCGGCGAGGTCCAGGGCGGTCTGGAGGGTGGCGCCGGCCAGGTCGGCGAGTTCGGCGGCGGTCTGCGCGAGGTCGGTGGTGCCGGTGAGGTCGCGGGCCGCGATGGCGAGCAGGCAGCGGCGGTAGGCGACCCGCAGCGCGTCCGCCGGGCCGCGGTCGCCGGTGCGCACGCCCTCGGTGAGGGCGCGGCGGAAGTCCTCCGGGCCGGGGTGCATGTCGCGCAGTTCGAAGGTGACCAGCACGTGCCAGTCGTGCGGGTGCCGGGCCAGGTGGTCACCGAGCGCGGTGGAGACGCCGAGCACCCCGAGCAGCCGGTCGCGCAGCGGCTTGGAGGTGGTGAGGGTGTCGCGCAGGGTGTGCCGGTCGGCCGCGTCGGCGGCCTCCAGCAGCCGGGCCAGGCCGAGCAGCGCGAGGTCGGGGTCGGCGGTGGCGCCGAGCGCGTCCAGCAGCAGGGGGTCGTCGGCCAGGCCCTCCAGCCCGGGGCCCTCCAACAGCCGCACCGCCCGCGCCGGGTCGGTGAACCCGCGCCGGACCAGCCGGTTCTCCGGCCGGCTGACCCGGCTCCCGGCCCGCTGCTCCTCCATCGCCATCGGCCCCTCCATCCGTCCGCCCCAGCAGGTTACGCGCCCCTGGGGCCCGCCGCCGGGTAACCAAACGAGCCCGCCCGGTCACCGGCCGGCCGGGCGCAGAGGCCGGGCGACGACGTGGCGTGTCGGCTTGCCCGCCGGCGCACGGGCGCGGTGGAGTACGCGCATGACCAGCCAGGACGCCCCCGGTGGCGGCTCCCCTGCCAGGTGCCGCCCTGCTCCGATCCGCCCCCGCCGCCATCCGAAGGGACGACCGGTGGCGCCCGAGCATCCGGCCGAGGAGCGAACCCCGCGCCGCCGCCCCCTCCGGGTCGCGGCCGGCGTGTTCGGCGACCTGCTGTTCACCGTCGGTGTGCTGCTGGCCCTGCTGGTCGTCTACTCGCTGTGGTGGACGAACCTCACGGCCGACCGGCACGCGGACCGCTCCGCCGAGCGGCTGCGCCAGGCCTGGTCGGCGGCGGCCCCGACGGTCTCACCGACCGGCGCCGCGAGCACCGCCGCGCCGCCGCCGTACGACGCGGGCGGCGGCATCGGCTTCCTCCACGTGCCGGCCCTGGGCGCCGGCTACCAGGTGCTGGTCAAGGTCGGTGCCGACGAGGACACCCTCGCGGACGGGGTCGTCGGCGTCTACACGGCGCCGTACCCGTCGGCCATGCCCTGGGACGCGCAGGGCAACTTCGCCCTCGCCGCCCACCGCGACGGGCACGGCGCGAAGTTCCACGACCTGGACCGGCTGAAGCCGGGCGACCCTCTGGTCGTGGAGACCCGCGACCGCTGGTACGTCTACCGGGTCGACGCCACGCTGCCGGAGACCTCCAAGTACGACACCGGTGTCATCGCCCCGGTGCCCACCGGCTCTCCGTACACCGAGCCGGGCCGCTACATCACCCTGACGACCTGCACACCGGTCTACACCTCGCTGTACCGGATGGCCGTCTGGGGCAGTCTGGTCCGGGAAGAGCCGATGGACCCGGGCCGCACGCCGCTCGCCGAGCTGCGCTGAGCCGGTCCGGCGAACACACGACCGACGGGCGGTGCGCCGTGCGCGCACCGCCCGTCGGTCACTGAATGTTCCGGCCACCGCCGGCGCTCACCCGGCGCCCTGCGGGCCGGGCCCGGTCATGCGGAGCGTCGGCTGATCCGCATGGCCATCGCGCCCGCCGCGAGGAACGCCGCCGAGAAACCGAGCAGGGCCGGCGACGCCCCGCTCCCCGTCTCGGCCAGCTCCCCGTGGTGCCGGACCTTCTGCTCCTCGTGGCCGCCCTGGTGGCCCTTGTGCTCCTCGTGACCGCCCTGGTGGCCCTTGTGGCCCTTGTGCTCCTCGTGGCCGCCCTTGTGCTCCTCGTGGCCGCCCTTGTGCTCTTCGTGGCCGCCCTTGTGCTCTTCGTGGCCGCCCTTGTGCTCCTCGTGGCCACCCTTGTGCCCCTGGTGGACCGGCTTGTGCGGCTCCTGCTCCATCACGCTGAACTTGGCCTTGTTCACGTTGGTGACGTTGTTCTCCGCGTTGCTGGCGGCGCTGTTGTTCGCGCTGTTGTCGTTGTTGACGGTGTTCTCCACGAGGACCGTCACGTTGACCTGCTGGTCCTGGGTTTGCTGGCCGTTCTGGGCCTGGTCCTGGCTCTGGGCCTGCTCCTGGGCTTGGGCCTGGTCCTGGGCCTGGGCCTGGGCCTGGTTCTCGGGCTTGTTCTCGGGCTTCTCGGGCTTGTGCTCGGGCTTGTGCTCGGGCTTGTGCTCGGGCTTGTCCGACTGGCCACCGTGGCCCTCGTGGCTCTCATGCCCCTCGTGCCCACCATGGTCGCCGGGGGGGCAGGGGCATTCGGGGGCGTGGTGGTCCTTGTGGCAGTGCTTGCCGGTGCGGGACGACAGTTCGTCCAGTCCGCCCAGTTCCTTGAGGAACCCGAGCTTCGACGGCCGGGCCGCGGGCCGACCGCGCTCGGAGTCGTCCTCGCCCGGCTGACCCGCCGTCTCGTCCTTCTCGGTTCCTTGCTCGGCCGGCTGAGCCGCCGCGCCCGGCTCGGCGGCGACGGCCGCCTCGGTGCCGGCGCCCACCTCGGCGGGGTCGTCCGCCCGGTGGGGCTGACGGGCCGCCAGCTTGGGTGCGAGGGCTTCATGATTGCCGAAGGTCCAGGCATGGGTGGCGTTGCTTGTGCCCTCCGCGGCACGGAGGAGCCCGTCGACCCAATTACCCCGGGCCTCCGCCGATTCGGCGGCTGCGCGGTGGTCGGCGGAGGGCGAGGCGTAGGCCACGGAGCCGGCACCCCACACGAGGGCGGCCGAGGTCAGTCCGGACAAGGCCAGGATGGTGATTCGAGTACGCATGACACTCCAGGATGATCCGCAAAACGGATCTTCTGAATACGCCTCTTCGTCACCCCGCCACGGCTCGCACCGCTGCAGAGTAACCGCATTGGCCCAACGGATTAACGTGCGCGGGGTACACCGCCCACACGGCCCACGCCAGTCGACAAGCCGTCAGAGCACCTGCAGATTCTTCCGCAGTTCGAACGGCGTCACCTCGGAGCGGTACTCCTCCCACTCCTGCCGCTTGTTGCGCAGGAAGAAGTCGAAGACGTGCTCGCCGAGGGTCTCGGCGACGAGTTCGCTGCGCTGCATCAGGTCGATGGCCTCGCCGAGGTTCTGCGGCATCGGCTGGATGCCGAGGGCCCGGCGCTCGGAGTCGGACAGCGCCCACACGTCGTCGTCGGCGCCGGGCGGGAGCTCGTAGCCCTCCTCGATGCCCTTCAGGCCGGCCGCGAGGGTGACGGCGTAGGCGAGGTACGGGTTGCAGCCGGTGTCCAGGGAGCGGACCTCGATCCGGGTGGAGCCCTGCTTGCCCGGCTTGTACATCGGCACCCGGATCAGCGCCGAGCGGTTGTTGTGGCCCCAGCAGATGTAGGACGGCGCCTCGCCGCCGGCCCCCGCGGTGCGCTGGGAGCCGCCCCAGATCCGCTTGTAGGAGTTCACCCACTGGTTGGTGACGGCGGCGGTCTCGGCGGCGTGCTTCAGCAGGCCGGCGATGAAGGACCGGCCGACCTTGGACAGCTGGTACTCGGCGCCGGACTCGTGGAAGGCGTTGCGGTCGCCCTCGAACAGCGAGACGTGGGTGTGCATGCCACTGCCGGGGTGCTCGGAGAACGGCTTGGGCATGAAGCTCGCGTGTACGCCCTGCTCCAGCGCGACCTCCTTCATGACCAGCCGGAAGGTCATGATGTTGTCGGCGGTGGACAGCGCGTCGGCGTAGCGCAGGTCGATCTCCTGCTGGCCGGGGGCGCCCTCGTGGTGCGAGAACTCGACCGAGATGCCCATCGACTCCAGCATGGTGATCGCCTGGCGGCGGAAGTCGTGGCCCACCCCGCGCGGGGTGTGGTCGAAGTAGCCGGACTGGTCGGCGGGGATGGGCGGGGTGCCGTCGCCGGGCAGGTTCTTCAGCAGGAAGAACTCGATCTCCGGGTGGGTGTAGAAGGTGAAGCCCTGCTCGGAGGCCTTCTCCAGGGTGCGCTTGAGCACGAACCGCGGGTCGGCGTAGGAGGGCGAGCCGTCCGGCATCAGGATGTCGCAGAACATCCGGGCGGTGCCCGGGGTCTCCGAGCGCCAGGGCAGGATCTGGAAGGTGGTCGGGTCCGGCTTGGCGATCATGTCGGACTCGTACACGCGGGCGAAGCCCTCGATCGCCGAGCCGTCGAAGCCGATGCCCTCCTCGAAGGCCTGCTCCAGCTCGGCCGGTGCCACCGCGACCGACTTCAGGAATCCGAGCACGTCGGTGAACCACAGCCGGACGAACCGGATGTCACGCTCTTCGAGCGTCCGAAGCACGAACTGCTGCTGCTTGCCCATGGGGACAGTCTCACCTCTGCTCTTTACGCTCGTGTTACGCCCCGGAGGCCCCGGAAAGACCTCGTGAAGCGGTTGCCCCCATCATGGCCGATCCGCACCGGTCGCCGCAGTGCCGACCCCCGCCGCCGGGGACCGCCCAGGACATTGCGTCAGTTAGACGATTAGACTCGGAGGCATGCCCACTCTCCGTCTCGCCCTGAGCCAGATCGACCCCTGGGTCGGTGACCTCGCCCGCAACAGCGATGAGGTGGTGCGCTGGACCAGGCAGGCCGTGGAGGCCGGCGCGCAGCTGGTGGCCTTCCCCGAGATGGCCCTCACCGGGTACCCGGTGGAGGACCTCGCCCTGCGCCGCTCCTTCGTCGAGGGCTCCCGCGGTGCACTGGTCGAGCTGGCCGGCCGGCTGGCGGCGGACGGGCTGGGCGAGGTCCCGGTGGTGGTCGGCTACCTCGGGCGCTCCGAGCACGCCTCGCCACGTTTCAACCGCCCGGCCGGCTCCCCGCAGAACTGCGCCGCGGTGCTGCACCGGGGCGAGGTGGTGACCCGCTTCGCCAAGCACCACCTGCCCAACTACGGCGTGTTCGACGAGTTCCGCTGGTTCGTCCCGGGCGACCAGCTGCCGGTGCTGCGGGTGCACGGGGTGGACGTCGCGCTGGCCATCTGCGAGGACATCTGGCAGGACGGCGGCCGGGTCACCGCCGCCCGCGAGATCGGCGCCGGGCTGCTGCTGGTGGTCAACGGCTCCCCGTACGAGCGGAACAAGGACGACCAGCGGCTGGAGCTGGTGCGGCGCCGGGCGGCAGAGGCGGGCTGCACCCTGGCGTACGTCAACATGGTCGGCGGCCAGGACGAGCTGGTCTTCGACGGCGACTCGATCGTGGTCGGCGCGGACGGCGAAGTCCTGGCCCGCTCCCCGCAGTTCGAGGAGCACCTGCTGGTGCTGGACCTGGACCTGCCGGCCGCCGGCCGCGACCACACCGACGGCCTGCTGCTGAGCGACGGGCTGCACCTGGTCCGCACCGAGCTGGACGGCGAGCCGCAGGCCGCGCCCGCCGTGGGGGCTCCTCCGGCCGAAGGCCGGAGGAGGCTCACCGCCGAGGTGGCGCCGCGGATCTCGGACGAGGCCGAGATCTGGGCCGCGCTGGTCTCCGGCACCCGGGCGTACGTGACCAAGAACGGCTTCGAGTCGGTGCTGATCGGCCTCTCCGGCGGCATCGACTCGGCGCTGGTGGCCGCGATCGCGGTGGACGCGGTCGGCGCGGAGAACGTGCACTGCGTCTCGATGCCCAGCCGCTACTCCTCCCAGCACTCCCGGGACGACGCGGCCGAGCTGGCCCGCCGCACCGGGCTGCGCTTGCGGACCGTCTCCATCGCCCCGATGTTCGACGCCTACCTGGGGGCCACCGAGCTGACCGGCCTCGCCGAGGAGAACCTCCAGTCCCGGCTGCGCGGCACCCTGCTGATGGCGATCTCCAACCAGGAGGGGCACATCGTGCTCGCGCCCGGCAACAAGAGCGAGCTGGCGGTCGGCTACTCGACCCTGTACGGCGACTCGGTCGGCGCCTACGGGCCCATCAAGGACGTCTACAAGTCGCTGGTCTTCCGGCTGGCCCGCTGGCGCAACGAGGAGGCCGAGCGGCTCGGCGAGGTGCCGCCGATCCCGGAGCACACCATCACCAAGCCGCCGTCCGCCGAGCTGCGGCCGGACCAGGTGGACACCGACTCGCTGCCCGACTACGACCTGCTGGACAGCGTGCTGGCCCGCTACATCGAGGACGACGAGGGCCGGGACGCGATCGTGGCGGCCGGCTTCGACCCGGCCGTGGTGGACCGGGTGGTCCGGCTGGTCGACACCGCCGAGTACAAGCGGCGCCAGTACCCGCCGGGCCCGAAGATCTCGGTCAAGAACTTCGGCCGGGACCGCCGCCTGCCGATCACCAACCGCTGGCGGCGCGGCTGAGGCGCACGGCCTAGCGGAGCGGCTGGTACCGGTAGGTGGCGGCCACCGGAAGGTGGTCGCTGCCGTCCCGCGGCAGGGTGCGGGAGTCCAGCGGGTCCAGCCCGCCCTTGCTCATGATCTGGTCGATCCGGGCCATCGGGAAGGCGGCCGGCCAGCTGAAGCCGAAGCCGTCACCGGCGGCGCCCTGGGCCGATCGCATCTGCGAGGTGACCGGCGCGAGGCTGCGGTCGTTCATGGTGCCGTTGAGGTCGCCGAGCAGCAGGACCTTCTTCAGCGGCTCGGCCTGGATCGCGTCACCCAGCGCCTGCGCGCTGACATCCCGCTGGTTGACGGTGAAGCCGCCCTCGGCCTTCAGCCGCACCGAGGGCAGGTGCGCCACGTACACCGCGACCGGGCCCTGCGGGGTGCCGACCTGGGCGCGGAAGGCCCTGGTCCAGCCCATCCTCAGGTCCACCGGGGAGACGTCACTGATCGGGTACTTCGACCAGAGCCCGACGGTGCCCTGCACCTCGTGGTACGGGTAGGCGCCGGCCAGCCCGGTCTCGTACGAGCGCAGCGGCTTGCCGGCCAGCTCCTGCAGGGCGACGATCTGGGCGCCCGAGTCCACCAGGGTGCGGATGGTGCCGGGCACGTCGGTGTTGGCGGCGGCGACGTTGTGGCTGACCACCGTCCAGTCGCCCGGGCCGCCCCGCTTGTCGTTCAGCAGGCCGCCGAACAGGTTGACCCAGAGCACGACGGGCAGCAGCAGGGCGAGCAGCGCGGTGGCGGAGCGGCGCAGCAGCGCGGGCACCAGCAGCACCGGGACGGCCAGGCCCAGCCAGGGCAGGAAGGTCTCCAGCAGGCTGCCGAGGTTGCCGACCCGGTTGGGCACCTCGGCGTGGAAGGCGAACAGCACGGCCGTGAGCACGGCCAGCGCGGCGACCACCAGGCCGCGTCGCCAGGTGCTGCTGCCGCGGGCGTCCCGGCCCCAGTGGCGCAGGCCGAGGAAGCCGACGCGACGCGACGCGGGGGCCGGGTCGTCGGCGCCGCTCCCGGGTGCCACGATCCGCTCGGTCCTGTCCGCCTGCGCCATCAAGTGGCTCCCGTCGCTCGTGCCGCCGCCGGTCCGGTGCCGGTTCGACCGGATACCCGGCTCAGCCTATGCCGGGACAGACGTCGGTCCCCCGGAGCGGGTTCCGGCGTGGCCCGGTTTGGTGAGCGAGGCCACGTTCGGCCGGATCAGCGGGGCGCGAGGCCTTCGAGCACGGAGTCGACCAGCTTGCGGGCCAGGTCCGGGTCCTCCAGGTCGGAGTCGTCCCACAGGATGCTGCGGTAGAGGATCGGCCCCATCAGCAGGTCGTTGAGCAGGTCCAGGTCGAGGTCGTCGCGGATCACGCCCTCGGCGACGGCCTGGCGGATCAGGCCGAGCCCGACCGCCCGGCGCGGCTTGATCACCCGCTCCCGGTAGGCGGTGTACAGCTCGGGCAGGGTCTGCATCTGGCCCATGGCGGCCTTGAGCACCCAGCGGGTGCGCTTGGCCAGGCCGCGCCGGCGGACGTGGTCCACCAGTGCGATCAGGTCGGCCCGGGCGCCGGCGCCGGTGGGCTCCGGCAGTGGCTCCTCCAGCCGGCTGACCACGTCGACCAGCAGGGCCTCCTTGTTGGGCCAGCGCCGGTAGATGGTGGCCTTGCCGACGCCGCCGGCGGCGGCGATGCCCTCGATGGTGAGCTCGGACAGCGCGGTGCCGCCGGCCATCAGGTCCTCGACGGCCCTGAAGATGGCCTGCTCGGCGGCCTCACTGCGGGGCCGGCCACGGCGTACCTCCGCGCAGTGCTGCCCGGTGCCGGCGGTCGGCGTGTCCGTCTTCATCCCCGCTGCCTCTCCCTCGCTCTCCCCGGTCGCGCAGGCGCCGTGGCGTGTCCCTCGGTGGGTCCGCGGCAGGGGACCTTGCCCCGGACCCGGGCCCTGCCTCCCGGGGCGTACCCGGGGGACAGGGCCATTGTCACTCAGCTGCGGTGCGGCCTCAGGCGTCCGCGGCCGCCGCCTCCCGCTCCTGGCCGCGCTGCTCGGGGACCTGGCCGCCCGGGCCCGCAGGGGCGGCCGGGCGGCGCGGCAGCAGGAACCAGGCGGCCGCGGCGCCGATGAGCGAGACGCCCACCGAGAGCGAGGCCACCACGTGCATGGCGTGGATGAAGGAGTCCTTCGCGGGGGTGATGAGCGCCTGGCCGCCGGGGAGGCGGTCGGCGATGGCCAGGGTCGCCTCCAGCGACTCGCCGGCCTTGTCGCGCAGCCCCTCGGGCAGCTGGGTCAGGGTGTCGGCCATCCCGTCGCGGTAGACGGTGGAGAGCACCGCGCCGAGCACGGCGACCCCGAGCGAGCCGCCGACCTGGCGGAAGGTGTTGTTGACGGCCGAGCCGGCGCCGGCCTTCTCCCGGGGCAGCGAGGCCATGATCGCGACGGTGACCGGCGGCATGACGTGCGCCATGCCGGCGCCCATCACCAGGCCGAGCACGACCAGCACCCAGATCGGGCTGGTGGCGGTCAGCACGACGTAGCCGACGAAGCCGAGCGCGACCAGCAGCATGCCGCCGGCCGCGGTGGCGGCGACGCCGAGCCGGTCGACCACCAGCCGGGCCCGCGGGGCGAACAGCAGTTGGGCGGCGGCCATCGGCAGCATCAGCAGGCCGGCCTGGAGGGCACTGTAGCCGCGCACGCTCTGGATGTAGAAGACGCCGAAGAAGGAGACGCCCATCAGTGCGAAGAAGATCACGCCGACGACCACCACGGAGGCGCTGAACACCTTGTCGCGGAACCAGGTGACGTCCAGCGCGGGGAACGGCGTGCGGCGCTCGAACCAGACGAAGGCGGCCAGCGCGACCACGCCGACCAGGGTCGGCGCCCAGGCCTCGACCACGGTGAAGTCGGCCAGCTCGCCGCCCTTGATGATGCCGTAGATCAGCGCGACCAGCCCGATGATCGACAGCAGCACGCCGACCGGGTCCATCCGGCCCGGGTTGGGGTCCTTGGACTCGGGGACCAGGATCACCATCGCGATCACCGCGACGACCACGATCGGGACGTTGACCAGGAAGACCGAGCCCCACCAGAAGTGCTCGATCAGCAGGCCGCCGGTGATCGGGCCGATGGCGATGGCCAGGCCGACGGCGCCGGCCCAGATCCCGATCGCCTTGGGCTGCTCGGAGCGCTCGAAGACGTTCATAATGATCGCCAGCGTGGCGGGCATCGCGAGCGCGCCGCCGACGCCCATCAGGGCGCGGTAGCCGATGAGTTCACCGGGCGAGGCGGCCAGCGCGGACAGCAGCGAGGCGACGCCGAAGACCGCCATGCCGGCCAGCAGCGCGCGCTTGCGGCCGAACCGGTCGCCGAGCAGGCCGGAGGTGAACAGCAGCCCGGCGAAGACCAGGGTGTAGGAGTTGATCGACCATTCCAGGTCGCTCTGGGTGGCCCCGAGGCCGACCGGCGCGGGGGTCGCGATGGTCTTCATCGCGACGTTGAGGATCGAGTTGTCGAGCACGACGACGAGCAGGGCGAGCAGCAGGGTGCCGAGGATCGCCCAGCGCCGGCGGTGGATGGCTTCCGGCACGCGAGGTGGCGCGGCTGCGGTGGTCATTGGTCTTCCCATCCGTGTTGGCGTTGCACTGGCGGGCATTCCGAGCCGCATACGTCTCGTAACCCCCCGCACCAGAGTAGCGGCCGATACGATACGAGACGAATCCGTTTCGAAAAGAGAAGGCAAATTCGGAGGCCTCCCGCGCACCCCGGCGCGGGAGGCCCGCCCGCCCGGTGTGTGGCGGATTCCACCGGGACGCACGCACCCCTCTTTGCGCTCGCGCCGGGGCGTGCAAGCATGGAGGGGATCCGGGGACGCCGCACGGCGCCACGAGACGACAACCCTTCAGGAGTCCGTTCGATGAACGCTTCTACGCCTTCGCCTGCCCAGAACCAGGCGTCGACCACCCCCCTCTACGGCGGGGTCACCAACCGCCGGGTCACCGTCCGCGACCTCGCCGCCGCCAAGCAGCGCGGCGAGAAGTGGTCGATGCTCACCGCCTACGACGCCCTCACCGCAGGCGTGTTCGACGAGGCCGGCATCCCGGTGCTGCTGGTCGGCGACTCGGCGGGCAACTGCCACCTCGGCTACGAGACCACCGTCCCGGTGACCATGGATCAGATGGTGATGCTCTCCGCCGCCGTCGTCCGCGGCACCAAGCGGGCCATGATCGTCGCCGACCTGCCGTTCGGCTCGTACCAGGAGTCCCCCGCCCAGGCCATGCACAACGCAGCCCGGCTGATGAAGGAGGCCGGGGTCGGCGCGGTCAAGCTGGAGGGCGGGGAGCGCAGCGCCCGCTCGATCGAGCTGCTGGTCGAGGCCGGCGTCCCGGTGATGGCCCACATCGGCCTCACCCCGCAGTCCGTGCACGCCCTCGGCGGCTACCCGGTCCAGGGCCGCGGCGACGAGGCGGCGCACCAGCTGCTGCGCGACGCCAAGGCCGTCCAGCAGTCGGGGGCCTTCGCGGTGGTGCTGGAGGCCGTACCGGCCGAGCTGGCCGCCCAGGTCACCGAGCAGCTGGCGATCCCGACCGTCGGCATCGGCGGCGGGCCGGACACCGACGCCCAGGTGCTGGTCTGGACCGACATGGCCGGCATGACGGCCGGCCGGGTGCCGAAGTTCGTCAAGCAGTACGCCGACCTGCGGACCGTCCTCGGCGACGCCGCCCGGGCGTACGCGCAGGACGTGCGCACCGGCGCCTTCCCGGCGGCGGAGCACAGCTTCCACTGACGCACGCCCCTCCGCGGCCCCGCTCCGAGCTGCTCGGAGCGGGGCCGCTGTCATGCCCGGACGGCTGCGGGCTCCCGGTGACAGCGGGCTGACAGCGGGCGGGGGTCCGCGACAGGGGGCTGACAGCCGGGGCGGACAACCTGGAGGCATGACAGGAATCGCGACCGCCCCGAACACGCGGGGAACAGCCGGGAACGCCGTGGAGGTCCACGGCATCGTCAAGCACTTCGGCAGCACCAAGGCCCTCGACGGCGTCGACCTCACCGTCCGCGAAGGCACCGTCCTCGCCCTGCTCGGCCCCAACGGCGCGGGCAAGACCACCCTGGTGCGGGTCCTCTCCACCCTGATCAAGCCGGACGCCGGCACCGCGTTCGTCGGCGGCTACGACGTGCTGCGCCAGCCCAAGCAGCTGCGCCGCACGATCGGCCTCACCGGCCAGTACGCCTCCGTGGACGAGCTGCTCTCCGGGTACGAGAACCTCTACCTCATCGGCCGGCTGCTCGACCTCCCCAGCCGGGAGGCCAAGGCCCGGGCCAGCGAGCTGCTGGAGCGCTTCTCGCTCACCGACGCTGCCAAGCGCATCGCCAAGACCTACTCCGGCGGCATGCGCCGGCGCCTCGACCTGGCCGCCAGCATGATGGGCCGCCCCCGGGTGCTCTACCTGGACGAGCCCACCACCGGCCTGGACCCTCGCACCCGCAACGAGGTCTGGGACGAGGTGCAGCGGATGGTCGCCGAGGGCTGCACCGTGCTGCTCACCACCCAGTACATGGAGGAGGCCGAGCAGCTCGCCCACGAGCTGACCGTCATCGACCGGGGCAGGGTGATCGCCAACGGCGGCGTCGCCGAGCTCAAGGCCAAGGTCGGCGGCCAGATCCTCCAGATCCGCCCGGCCGACCCGGCCGCGCTGCCGGAGATGGCCCGCTGCCTGCACGAGACCGGGATCGCCTCCGCAACCATCTCCCCCGACGACGGCCTGCTCGCGGTGCCGCTGGTCGACGAGGAGCAGCTCACCGCCGTGATCGGGGTGCTCGGTGGACGCGGCTTCGCGATCGCCGCCATCGACACCAAGGTGCCCAGCCTGGACGAGGTCTTCCTCGCCATCACCGGCAAGCCCACCGCCGACGCGGCCACCGCGTCCGCCGACGCCCTCGTCAAGGAGCCCGTCGCATGACCACCGCCACGCTCGGCCCCGCCGGGGTCGAGGCCTCCCCGGCCGACGACGGCCGGATCGGCCTGTCCGCCAACCTGCGCCACATCGGCGCGCTGACCCGCCGCAACCTGATGCGGATCAAGGCCGACCCGGAGTCGATGTTCGACGCCGTGCTGATGCCGATCATCTTCACCGTGCTGTTCGTCTACGTCTTCGGCGGCGCGATCTTCGCCCAGGACCCGGACAAGTACAAGCAGTTCATGATTCCCGGCCTGCTCGGACAGACCGGCATGACGCTGGCGCTGGCCGTCGGCACCGGACTGAACACCGACTTCCAGACCGGGGTGATGGACCGCTTCCGCACCCTGCCGATCGGCCGCTCCTCCGTCCTGCTGTCCAAGCTCGTCGCGGAGACCCTGCGCGCCCTTCTGTCCTCCGCGATCCTGCTGACCTTCGCCTTCCTCCTCGGCTTCCAACTGAAGACCGGCATCCCGGAGCTGCTGGCCACGGTCGGCCTGTCGCTGGTGTTCGGCATGTCGATCACCTGGATCTCGATGCTGCTGGGCATGTCGATGAAGAGCGCCCAGGCCGTCCAGGGCGTCTCGATGCTGGTCCTGATGCCGATGCAGTTCGGCAGCTCGATCTTCGCGCCCACCGACACCATGCCGGGCTGGCTGCAGGCCTTCACCAAGGTCAACCCGCTGTCCCAGCTGGCCGACGCCTCCCGCGCGCTGCTCAACGGCGAGGGTGCGATCGCCCACCCGGTGATGATCGTGCTGATCTGGTCGGCCGCCGTCACCGCGGTCTTCGCCCCGCTGGCGGTCGCCCGCTTCCGCAAGCGGACCTGACCCCCCGTGACCACCGTCGGCCCCGTCGGGGGAAGTGCCGGCGGACGGGACGGCCGGCCGCCCGGGACAGGCGCCGGCCGCAGTACGGGCCCGTGCGGCCGGTGACCAGGGGACGGGCACCGGCCGTACGGGCCCACGCGCGGTCTAGCCGATCAGCCCCTCCAGCAGGTCGAAGGCCTGCTCCTGGGTCATCCCGACCCCGTCGGCCCGGGCCTCCTCGTACCCGGCATCCCCCATCAGCTCCCGCAGGACGGCCTCCGAACGCGCGCGCTCGACCCGGTCCAGGTAGCCGCCCTTGGGGCCGTTCAGCCCACCGTGCGCGCCGGTCAGCACGGCCGCCACCCGGGCCCGTTCCAGGTCGCCGTCGTACTGGGCGAAGGCGCACAGCACCGCCGTCACCGCCGGCACCACCAGGACCGTCATGTGTTCGAAGAAGCCGCTCGCGGCCGTCACCGCCCGCAGCTGCCGCCAGCCGTCGCGCAGCAGCTCGAACCCCGCATCCGGGTCCCCGGCCCGGGCGGTGATCCAGCCGCGGGAACTCAGCAGCATCCCGGTCACCAGGCTCGGCGCGAAACCCCCGACCCGGACCGTGTCCAGCTCGTCCAGCTCGGCCAGCGCCCGCTCGAACTCGCCGCGCTGGGCGTGGATGCCGCAGAGCGTCAGGTGGCCGAACATCAGCGCCCCGGTGGTGGACTGGTTGAGCCCCGGGGTGTCGATCGAGGCCAGCGCCTCGCGGATGACCCGCTCGCCGCGGTCCATGTCGTGCTCCAGCAGGGCGCTGCCCAGGTTCACCCGCAGGATCGGCACCTCCTGCGGCGCCCCCAGCTCCTCGACCAGCTCGATCGCCCGCGCGTACGCCTCGGCGGCGGCCTCGGACT
Organism: Kitasatospora sp. NPDC101235; assembly: GCF_044767505.1. Classification (NCBI taxonomy): domain Bacteria; kingdom Bacillati; phylum Actinomycetota; class Actinomycetes; order Kitasatosporales; family Streptomycetaceae; genus Kitasatospora; species Kitasatospora sp. NPDC101235. The sequence goes on along the minus strand of NZ_JBIWNZ010000001.1, from coordinate 384,197 downwards.
CGCCCCGGTTGGCCAGCGACTCGCCGTGCGCGGACAGCGCCTGGGAGATCCCCCAGAGGTCGCCCGACTGCTCGTACAGCTCCAGCGAGCGCTCGCCGTCCTCGATGCTCTGCGCCTCACCGCTCGGCCAGTCGTTCATCATCCTGGCCCGGACCTGCAGGATGAACGCCAGGTCGCTCACCCCGCCGTGCTGTTCGCAGCCGCGCACGGCGTCGTCGATCAGGTCCTTCATCTCCTCCAGGCGACCGGCCAGGAAGGCCCCGAACACCCGCATCAGCGCCGGGAAGCGGTAGGCCTGCGGCAGATCCGGGGTGTAGACGCCCATCAGCCGATGGGCGACCTCGATCGCCTCCGGGTCGCCGAGGACGTCCAGGTTGCCCTCGAACAGCCCGATCAGCCGGAACATCGCGAGCAGCCGGCGGGCCTCCTCGACCACCCCGGCGGACAGCGGCAGCTCGTAGGCGAACACGCTGCGCTCCAGCGGCACCGGCCGCGGGGCGTCCGGGCCGAACGGGTCCGGGCCGAGCGCGGCGACCGCGCTGTACCAGGTGCGCGCCTCCATGCTGTAGCCGCGCAGCGACCAGTACCAGCTCATGCCGAGGGCGAGGAGCAGCGCCTGTTCCTCGTCCCGCAGGTCGATCGCCCGACGCAACGCGATCCGGATGTTGTCCTGCTCGCGTTCCAGCACCGTCAGCCAGTGCAGCTGCCGGGGGCCGTGGATCTGGCCGTCGGCGACGGAGAGCATGGTGCGGAAGTGCGCGAGGTGACGGGCCTCGGTGGCGGCGCGCTCGGCGGCGGCCCCGGCAAGGCGCTCGGCCGCGTACTCGTGGATGGTCTCCAGCATCCGGTAGCGCGGCAGGCTGGCCCCGTCCAGGTCCGCCACCAGCAGGGACTTGTCGACCAGGGACAGCAGCAGGTCGGCGACCTCGCCGGGGGCCACCTCGACGCCGTCGGCGCAGACCGCCTCGGCGTCCTCCAGCTGCCAGCCGCCCGCGAACACCGAGAGCCGGCGCAGTACCGCCCGCTCCCGCTTGCCCAGCAGGTCCCAGCTCCAGTCGACCACCGCGCGCAGGGTCTGCTGGCGCGGCAGCAGGGTGCGGCTGCCCGCGGTGAGCAGTGAGAACCGGCCGTCCAGCCGGTCGGCTATCTGGCGCGGCGTCATCACCCGCAGCCGGGCGGCGGCCAGCTCGATGGCCAGCGGCAGCCCGTCCAGCCGGCGGCAGATCTCGGCGCAGGCCTCCGGGTCGCTCTGCGGGTCGAAGCCGGGACGGGCGGCGGCGGCGCGCTCGGCGAACAGCCGCAGCGCCACCGGGTCGGGCAGCGGCTCGACCGGCAGCACCGTCTCCCCGGGCACGCCCAGCGGCTCGCGGCTGGTGGCGAGCACCGTCAGCCCGGGGCACTCGGCGAGCAGGACGTCGGCGAGGTCGGCGGCGGCCTGGATCAGGTGCTCGCAGTTGTCCAGGACGAGCAGCATCCGGCGGTGGCCGCAGTGCTCGACCAGCCGGCGCACCGGGTTCTCGGCCCGCTTGTCGATCACCTCGGCGACCATGTTGGTGCTGTGCAGCACGATCTCGCGCAGGCCGAGCGCCGAGACCACGGCGGCGGGCACCGCGTCCGGGCTCTCCAGCGGGGCGAGTTCGGCCACCCAGACGCCGTCCGGCCAGCCTCCGGCGGACTGCTCGGCGCGGCCGGCCTCCGTCGAGAGGCTGGTCTTGCCGGAGCCGCCCGGGCCGGTCAGGGTGACCAGTCGACGGCCCGTCAGCATGCCGCGCAGCGCGGCGAGATCCTCCTCGCGGCCGACGAAGCTGGTCAGCCGGCCGCGCAGATTGCCGCCGGAGCGCGGGAGTTGGGGCGCGGCAACGGGCGCCGGCACCGGCACCGGGGCGCGGACGGGCTCCGGCTTCGGCGCCTCGTGAGCGTCCGGCGCGAGCAACTCGGCGTACAGGGAGCGGAGTCCGCGGCCCGGGTCGACGCCGAGCTCCTCGGCCAGCGCGCGCCTGGTCCGTTCGTAGTGGCGCAGCGCCTCGGCCGTCCGTCCGCTCTCGTGCAGCGCCCGGATCATCAGCAGCTGCAACGGCTCGTCCAGCGGCTGCCGGCCGCACAGCTCGGCCAGCTCGGCGACCAGCTCGGCGGCCCGGCCGAGGCCGAGGTCGGCGGTGATCCGGTGGCGGCGGGCCTCCTCGCGCTGGGCGTCCAGCCGGGCCGCCGGGCCGGTGCGGTCCGGCAGGTCGGCCAGCGCGGGGCCGCGCCACAGCGCCAGGGCGGCGGACAGCTTGCCGGCGGCGAGCGCGTGGTCCCCGGCGTCGAGGGCGCGGCGGCCCTCGCCGGTCAGCCGCTGGAAGTCGGCGAGGTCGGTGGCCGGGCCGGTCAGCCAGTACCCGGCCGGGCCGGAGCCGACCTCGTCCCGGCCGATGGTGCGGCGCAGCCGGCCGACCAGGGTCTGGAGCGCGGCGGAGGAGTCCTGCGGCGGCTCGGCCTCCCACACCTCGTCCACCAGCACGTCGGCCGGCACCGGCCGGCCCTGCCGCAGGGCCAGGGCGGTGAGCAGGGCCCGCAGCCGGGCACCGCCGATCGGTACCGGGGTGCCGTCGTCGTGGTGGGCCGTCGTCGTCCCGAGGATGCCGTAGTGCACCGGACCATTCTGGTCGATCGGCGGGGCAAGGGCCGCACAATTGTGCAGGGCCGTCCCGGCCCCGGTGCGTGGGGTGGAACGCCGCGTGGGGTGGAACGCCGCCGCACGCCCGGACGTTCACCCGGAGCGGCTTGTCCGGTCACCGGCCCACCCGGCATGATCGACCCCGGCCCACGCCCGCCCCTCTTCCCCCTGCCCACGGAGCACCCACACCATGACCTTCGCCGCCACGCCGCGCTCCCGCAGCGAGGACCGCCGGATCAGCCCGGTGTTCTGGGTGCTCCTCGCCGTCCTCGGCACCTCCGGCTGGGCGCTGTACTCCGGCTACGGCAACATGCGGTTCGGGATCTTCCTCTTCGTGGTGACGGGCTGGATGGTCTCGCTCTGCCTCCACGAGTACGCCCACGCGCGCACCGCGCTGCACGGCGGTGACATCACCGTCGGCGCCAAGGGCTACCTCACGCTCAACCCGCTGAAGTACACCAACGCGCTGCTCAGCTTCGTGCTGCCGATCGTGTTCGTGCTGCTCGGCGGCATCGGCCTACCCGGCGGCGCGGTCTGGATCGAGCGGCACCGCATCCAGGGGCGGCTCAAGCACAGCCTGGTCTCGGCGGCCGGGCCGCTGGTGAACCTGGTCGGCGCGGTGCTGCTCCTGCTCCCGGTCGCCACGGGCTGGCTGGACGACCCCCAGGTGACCACCTCGTGGAACGGCTACGAGCTCCAGGTCTCGCCGCTCGCCCTGGCCCTGGGCTTCCTCGGCATGCTGGAGCTGGGCGCGGTCCTGCTGAACCTGCTGCCGGTGCCGGGCCTGGACGGCTACGGGATCATCGAGCCCTGGCTGTCGCACAAGACCCGGCGGTCGGTCGAGCCGTTCGCGCCGTACGGGATGCTCGCGGTGTTCGCCCTGCTCTGGCAGCCTCAGGTGAACGCGCTGTTCTTCGACGCCGTATACGGCGTGATGGAGCTGATCGGCGTCGACAGGTTGTACAGCCAGATCGGCCACGAGCTGTTCAGGTTCTGGACGAACTAGCCCCTGGGGCCGGTCGGCCCTGGCCGGTCAGTCCTGCTGGGCAGCCGCGACGGCCTCGGCGAGCTTCGCCCTGCGGCGGTTCATCCACAGCACGTTGCTCGCCACGCCGGCCAGCGGGAGCCAGATCAGGCCCAGCCACAGGCCCTGGGTCAGCGAGAAGACGGCGGCGACCAGCGCGAGGACGACGACGATCAGGGCGAGCAGGGACGTGCGGGGCATGGCGGCGGACTCCTCGGACCGGGTACGGACGGCCGGGTTGCGGCCGGGACCCATTGTCGCCGACCTCACCTCCGGAGCAGGTCCGGGGTGAGGTCGACACGGCATCCGGTGGTCAGACGTCGGTGATCCGCAGGCCCGCGTGGGCCTTGTAGCGGCGGTTGACCGAGATCAGGTTGGCGACCAGCGCCTCCACCTGGTGGGCGTTGCGCAGCCGGCCCGCGAAGATGCCGCGCATCCCGGGGATGCGGGCGGCCAGGCCCCGGACGACGTCGGTGGCGTCCCGGTCGTCGCCGAGCACCATGACGTCGGTGTCGATGGTCTCCACCGACTCGTCCTGGAGCAGGACCGCCGAGAGGTGGTGGAACGCGGCGGTGACCCGGGAGTCCGGCAGCAGTGCGGCGGCCTGCTCGGCGGCGCTGCCCTCCTCCGGCTTCAGCGCGTACGCGCCCTGCTTGTCGAAGCCCAGCGGGTTGACGCAGTCGACGACGATCTTGCCCGCGAGCTCCTCGCGCAGCGCGGTCAGGGTGGCGGCGTGGCCGTCCCAGGGCACCGCGATGATCACCACGTCGCTCTCCCGGGCGACGGTGGCGTTGTCGGCGCCGCGCACGCCGAGGCCCAGCCCGGCCGCCGAGGCCTCGGCCCGGGCGGCGTCACGGGAGCCGATGATCACCTGCTGGCCGGCCTTGGCCAGCCGCAGGGCCAGGCCCCGCCCCTGGTCGCCGGTGCCGCCGAGGACACCGACCACCAGCTGCGAGACGTCCGGTACCTCGTGGGCCGGGTTCGTCACTGAATCGAGGGAAGTCATGGGCCGATCCTGCCAAATCCCCGGCCCGGCGGGACATCCTGGCCCGCATGGACGCGGTGAGAGTTTCGGCACTCCGGGAACGGCTGACGGGAACGGGCTGGCTGGAGGCGATCGGCGGCTTCGCCGGGTCGCTGCGCCGCTCCGTGGAACGGCGCGGGGCGAGCGGGCTGCTGCTGGTCGGAACCGAGGGGTACGAGCCCTGGCACCTGGCCGCCCACCTGGACGACGAGGCCGCCTGGTCGGACGTCCCCCGGCTGGCGCCCACCCTGGTGCGGCACCGCCCGCCGGCCGACGCCCCCGCCCACCTGACGCACGACCTGCGGCGGCTCACCGAGGCCGGGCGCGGCGCCACCGTGCTGGTGGTGGCCCCGGAGGCGGCCGGCGCCCCGCTGCTGGAGCGGGTGCACGACGCCCGGCGGCACGGCGCGACCGTACTCGCGCTGGACGGGGGCGCCCCGGCCACGGCCGGTGGGCCGGGTGACCCCGGCGGCCTCGGCGGCCCCGGCGACCTCGGTGGCTCCGGAGACATCTGCGATCTCGGCGACCTCCGCGGGCTCGCGCACGAGCGGCTGGCCGTCGGCACCACCGCCGGGGAGCCCTTCGACCTCGCCCAGCACCTGGTCAGCGCCGCAGCCGGGCAGCGGGCCGGCCGCCGCTCCGTCCGGGACCGGCTCGCCGAACTCGCCGGGCGGCTGACCTCGCCGCCCGCGATCAGCCGCTGGTAGCCGGGGCCGGCCCCCGGGTTCGCCGGACGGTCGGTTCGCCGGCGGTCGAAAACCCTTTGCGGAAGCGGCGAGCGCCGTCCGAGGATGACGGTTCGTGAACGTCGACGAACCCCCGCATCCCCCCGTGCCCGGTCGCGCCCGGACGCTGCTGCGCTCGCTGACGCCCGACCTGTCCCCCTGGCGCGCCTCGCGAGACTTCCGCTACCTGTGGACCTCCGGCTGCGTCACCAGCTTCGGCGGCTTCCTGACCCTCGTCGCCGTGCCGATGCAGATCAAGGAGCTCACCGGATCCTCCTTCGCGGTCGGCCTGATCGGCGCCGTCGAACTCGTGCCGCTGATCGTCTTCGGCCTGTGGGGCGGTGCCCTCGCCGACGCCCTGGACCGCCGGAAGCTGGTGCTGCGGGCGGAGGTCGCGCTCGGCCTGCTGGCCGGGCTGCTGCTGCTCAACGCCCTGCTGCCGAACCCGCTGCTCTGGCCGATCTACCTGGTCGCCGCGCTGGTCGCGGCCGCCGACGGCATCCAGCGCCCGGCACTGGACTCGCTCCTCCCCCGGCTCGTCCCGCACCAGCACCTGACCGCCGCGTTCGCCCTCAAGTCGCTGTACCACAACGCCGCTTCGGTGGCCGGACCGGCGCTGGCCGGGGTCGTGGTGGCCTTCGCCGGGGTGCAGACCGCGTACGCGCTGGACGTCCTCTCCTTCACCGTCTCGCTGCTGCTGCTCGTCCGGATCAAGGCCGTGCCGCCGCTCACCGGCGCCGAGCGGCCGTCCCTGCGGGCCGTGCTCACCGGCGTCCGCTACGCGTGGAGCCGCAAGGACCTGCTCGGCACCTACGCGATCGACCTCTGCGCCATGCTGTTCGCCTACCCGGTGGCCGTCTTCCCCTTCCTGGCCTCGGAGTTGGGGGCGGACTGGGCGCTCGGCCCGATGTACGCGGCCTCGGCCCTGGGCGCCCTGCTGGTCGGCGCGACCAGTGGCTGGACCTCCCGCATCCACCGGCACGGGCGGCTGCTGGTGGTCGCCGCCATCGGCTGGGGCGCGGCGATGGCGCTCGCCGGACTGACCGAGCACATCTGGCTGGTGCTGCTCGGCCTGGCGCTGGCCGGCGGCGCCGACGAGATCAGCGGGCTCGCCCGCTCGACCATGTGGAACCAGTCCATCCCGGACGAGGTGCGCGGCCGGATGGCCGGCGTCGAACTGCTCAGCTACTCCGTCGGCCCGCAGCTCGGCCAGGTCCGGGCCGGCACCATGGCCGGGCTGGTCGGCGTGCGCGCCGCCGTCTGGGCCGGCGGCGCCGCCTGCGTCGTCGCCGTGCTCGCCGTCGCCGCCGCCCTGCCGAAGCTGCTCGCCTACGACGACCGCACCGACCCGCACGCCGCCGCCGTCCGCGCCGAGCACGAACGCGCCGAACGGGAGGCCGCCGCGGCGGCGTGACCGGGCCGGGCGCCCCCGGTGTTCCGATCGCGTCGGCCGCGCCGACCGGGGGCTACTCGTCCTTCTCCTCGGGCTGGTCGCTCCAGCGCGGGTCGTTCCGCCACTCCCGGTTGCGCTCGTCCGCGATCCGCAGCGCCTGGGCGGCCTCCTCGGGGGTGGCGTACGGTCCCAGGCGGTCCTTCGCCGGGCACTCCGGGCCCTCTTCCACCTTGTTGTGCTTGATGCAGTAGAACCACTCGCCGGGCTTGCCGGTCGGCTTGCGGTTGAATCCGAGGGGCATGGCGCTCTCCCGTTCAGAAGGCCAGAGGGATGGGTCGGTACCGATCATTCCCCGCCCCGGGCGGGGCCGCACACCCCCCGGGGCGGTGGGGCCCGGCGACTAGACTCGCGGCATGGCTCTCGTACCCGGCATCCAGTCCCCCACCCGCAAGGTCCCGGCGCACATCGCGCGCCCCGAATACGTCGGCAAGCCCGCGCCGACGCCGTACACCGGGCCCGAGGTGCAGACCGCCGAGACGATCGAGAAGATGCGGATCGCGGGCGGGATCGCCGCCCGGGCGATGGAGGAGGCGGCCAAGCTGATCGCCCCCGGCGTCACCACCGACGCGCTGGACGCCGTCGCCCACGAGTACATGTGCGACCACGGCGCCTACCCGTCCGACCTCGGCTACCGGGGCTTCCCCAAGTCCGTCTGCACCTCGATCAACGAGGTGATCTGCCACGGCATCCCGGACTCGACCGTGCTCCAGGACGGCGACATCGTCAACATCGACGCCACCGCGTACATCCACGGGGTGCACGGCGACCTCAACGCCACCTACCTGGTCGGCGACGTGGACGAGGAGTCCCGGCTGCTGGTCGAGCGCACCCGGGAGTCCCTCAACCGGGCGATCAAGGCGGTCAAGCCGGGTCGTCAGATCAACGTCATCGGGCGGGTCATCGAGTCCTACGCCAAGCGCTTCGACTACGGCGTGGTGCGGGACTTCACCGGACACGGCATCAACACGTCGTTCCACTCCGGCCTGATCATCCCGCACTACGACAGCGAGCGGGCCACCGAGGTGATCAAGCCGGGCATGACCTTCACCATCGAGCCGATGCTGACCCTCGGCACGTACGACTACGAGATCTGGGCGGACGGCTGGACGGTCGTCACCAAGGACCGCAAGCGCACCGCCCAGTTCGAGCACACCCTCGTGGTCACGGCGGACGGCGCGGAGATCCTCACCCTGCCGTAACGCCGTAACGCCGCAACGCCGTACCGCCCGGGCGTCGTCAGCCGATCAGCCACTGCTCCTCGGCGACGGCGCCCACCTCGGTGCAGGCGTCGGTGAGCACGTCCAGGACGCGCAGCGGGTCCGGCAGCGGCTGCTCGGGCCCGCGCAGCCACTGCACCCGGGAGCCGTCCGGCAGCGCGGCCGGCGGCAGCAGGGTGTACGAGCCGCGGCAGTGCCAGCGCAGCCCGGGGTGCTCGGACATGGTGTCCGGGGTGGAGTCGAGCGCGCTCGGCCACCACTCGTCCTCGTCCTGCGGGGTGCCGCGGGTGGCGGTGAAGAACAGGTAGCGGTCCTCGCCGACGGCGGCGACCGGTCCGTCGACGCCCAGCGCGGTCAGCCGCTCCAGCGCCAGCCGTCCGGCCTCCGCCGGGACGTCCAGCACGTCATGCACCCGGCCGGTGGCGGTGATGAAGTTGGCCTGCGGGTCCCGGGCGAGCCAGCGGGAGAGCTGCTCGGGGTCGGTGGTGGCCTGGGTCTGCCAGGCGAAGGAGACCGGGTGCTGGGCGGGGGCCGGACAGGCCACCCGGTCACAGGAACACCGGTAGCCGGCCGGATGGGCGGCGGGCGCGAGCGGGAATCCGGCGCGCACCGCGCCGAGCAGCTGATCGAGTCCGGCGGCCGGGCCGTCCGCGCCCCCCGCCCGCTGACGATCACGCTTCTGCCACCAGGTCGTCCACCTGCTGCCGGCTTCCATCGGGCCCCTTCCGCGCAACTGCCGTGCCTGGTGCGACACAGCGTTCGACGTTCCACTCCGACGCAACGCACGGCGCCCCCGGCTGCTTCCCGGGGTGCTCGGCCCTGACGTCCGCGCCCCGCCGGCCGCTGCCCGGGGTCACCGGACGGCCGACGCCCGGGTCACGGTACGCAGTCACGGCAGCATGCTGTCCGCGCCAAATCGGCCGGAGGGCGCGCGAATTCGCGCCTCGCCCGGCCCGTACGGGGCCCGCTGACCCGGGTGGACCCCGAGGGCGTAACAGGAAGGATAAGGGTGCGGAGGGCCTTCGGATGACCGGGGGCAGTGCCTCTCCGGTCACACTCGCGGTGACGCCCACGGGCACACTCCCGGCACGCCGCCCTCACGAGGCCTCCCGCCCGCCCTCCCGTCCCGGAGCTCCCGGTCGCCCCGGTTCCCGCTCCCGCACGGGCCGGTCCCCGGTCACCCGCGGAGGTGAGACCCTGGAGGGATGAAGAGCGCGGACACCGAATTCGTCGGCGGCCCCCTGGACGGCAGGATCCTCCCCATCCCGCTGGGGCCGATGCTCGGCGTGCCCAAGAAGTACAAGGTCCCGGTCCCCGCGCACGGCGAGGCCCCCGCGCGCACACTGGTGTACGTCCGGAGCAAGCAGGTTCGGGGCCTGAGCTGGTTCTGGCGCTACGAGTACGACGAGGCGGCCACCGCCCGCGCCTCCGGCTGACGGGCCACACGCCTCGTCGTCGCCCTTCGTTCGCCTCCCGGGGAGGTCGGCATGGCGAGGACGGCACGGCACCCGAGGAACCGCTCGCGGGCGGTCGGGCACCACAACCGGCAGGTCGCCGGCGTCACCGGAGTTCTGCTCCTGGTGGTGTGCCTCTACAGCGTGGTCATCGAGCCGAACGCCTGGCTCTGGTTCGGCTGGGCGGTGCTGCTGCTGGTGTGCGTGGCACTGTTCGTGGTCCGGCCGTGAGGCCCTCCCCCGGACCGCCCAGGCAGCAGCACCGTCCGTCCCGCTCCCCCGCGGGCTCTCCCCCGGCCGCTTCCCCCGGGGCGGTCAGTCGTCCTCGGCGAGGATGAGGTACAGCTTCTTCCGGGCCTCGGTCAGCACTGCCAGGCCCTTGGTGCGTTGCGCCTCGGTACCGGTGGCCATGACCTGGCGGATCGCCTGGTCGACGGCGGCGAGTGCCTGGCCGACCTCCTGGACGGCCTCCCAGTCGACCTCCCGGCCAGCCTCCGCCCACGGCTCTGCCGGCCCGGCGTCGGCCTCGGCCCGGCCCGCCTCGGTGAGCGACACCAGCCGCTTGCCGCCGACCTCCTCCGCGGTGATCAGGCCCTCCTCCTCCAGCAGCTGGAGGTTGGGGTAGATCGATCCCGGGCTGGGCCGCCAGGCCCCACCGGTCCGCTCGGTGATCTCGGCGATCATCTCGTAGCCGTGCATCGGCCGCTCCTTGAGCAGCGCCAGCAGCGAGGCCCGCACGTCACCGCGCCGGGCCCGCCCGCCGCGCCGCGAGTGCGGACCACCGCGCCGGCCACCGTGCCCGCCGAAGCCGTGGCCGTACGGGCCGCCCATCGGCCGGCCGGGGCCGCCACCGAACGGCGGGCCGAAGCCGCCGAACGCCTCCCGGCCCTCGACGCCCCCACCGGGCATCCCCCGGAACTCCGGGCCCGGGCCGCGGCGTCGACCGCCGCCGCGCGGACCCTCCCAACGGAAACTCATTCCTTGACGTTCTGAGCGCATCGCACCCACCTCCTCGGATCTCCGAGTCGAACGAGCCAGTCGAGTCACTGTCTCGATAGTTCGACGATATATCGGTGACTGTCGCTCGTCAACGAAATCCGACACGCCCGCGGAGCACGCCGCATCCCCCGGCCAGCCGCTACGGTGGCGGGCATGGCCGCAGAACGAGACCTTGCGACGCTGCTGCGCGGGATGAGCCCGCAGCTCAACCCGGGGCGGTACGTCTACTGCACGCTCCCCGCGCGGGTGCCCGCCGGCATGCGGCCGGTGGTGACCGTCGCCGAGCCCGAGGGGGTGACGATGGTGGTCGCCCAGGAGGAGGCGGACGCGCTCGGGCTGCGCTACGAGTACGTGGCGGCCTGGATCACCCTGCGGATCCACTCGGCGCTGGAGGCCGTCGGGCTGACCGCCGCCGTGTCCGGCCGGCTCGCCGAGGAGGGCATCAGCTGCAACGTGGTGGCCGGCTTCCACCACGACCACCTGTTCGTCGCCGCCGACGACGCCGACCGCGCCGTCCGCGCCCTGGAGGACCTCGCCGCCCGCTCCGCCTGAGCCCGCCCCGTCCGCTCTCCTCCGCCCGACAGTCCCTCCGGGTGGCCGTGGCCGACCGGCCCTCCGACACTGGGAAACGAGCCACCCCGCCCGGGGCGGCCCCACCGGAAGGAGACGGCCGCCATGGCCATCTGCGTCACCTGCGGCAACGACTACTGGCTGGCCTTCGAGATCAAGACGGTCACCGGCGACACCTACACCTTCGACAGCTTCGAGTGCGCGATGGAGAAGCTCGCCCCGCGCTGCGAGCAGTGCAACGTCCGCATCGTCGGCCACGGCGTCGAAGTGGCGGGCATGTTCTTCTGCTGCGCCAACTGTGCCCGCGTCAACGGCGGTCTCGGCGACCAGATCCGCGACGCCGTCGGCGCCCGCCCCGCCTGACGGGGCCCCGCGCCGGACGGCGGGAAGGAAAGGGGGCGGAAGAGTCGGCCTGTACGCCGGGTTCTGTCTCCCGGGTTGCTTGCGCGGCCCGGGGAGGCGGCCATCCATCTAGGGCTGCCGTTGCCGACAGCCTCGTGCGGTCCACCCGCGGACTCGGGCGAGCAGCCTTCAAACGTCCGCGCACGGTGCCCGAGGGCACCGATCTTGACCTTGCTCCAGGTGGGGTTTACCTAGCCGGCCGGGTCACCCCGGTCGCTGGTGGTCTCTTACACCACCGTTTCACCCTTACCCACCACGAAAAGCGGTGGGCGGTCTGTTTTCTGTGGCACTGTCCCGCGGGTCACCCCGGGTGGGCGTTACCCACCACCCTGCTCTGTGGAGCCCGGACGTTCCTCGGCGGGTCTGGGACCCGTCGCGACCGCCCGGCCGGCTCTTCCGCCGTAGTGGTCATCGTAGCCGCTCGGGCGGCGCCTCCCGTACACCGGACCGGACGGCCGGTGCCTCGGAGCCGAGGCGGGCGGCCACCCGGGCGGCCGTCGCGCTCGCCCAGGCGGTGGTGGTGACCAGGCCGAGCGTGAGGACGGCGCCGCCGAGCCCGACCAGGATCCACCAGCCGGCGTGGCTGGCCGGTGCGAAACCGGTCGCGACCGGGCCGACCACGGCCGAGGTGACGACCGTACCGATCACCGCCACGCCCAGCGACTGGCCGATCTGCCGGCTGGTCGAGGCGACCGCGGCCGCCACGCCCGCCTGGGCACGCGGCATGCCGGCGACGGCGGCGTTGGTGATCGGCGCGTTCACCATGCCGAAGCCGAAGCCGAACAGCGCGTACGCGACCAGCAGCAGGGCCGGCGGGGAGTCCGCGGTGAGCCGGGTGAGCAGCAGTCCGCTCGCGGCGAGGCCGAGACCGGCCGCGACCAGCGGCAGGCGCGGGCCCCGGCTACCGACGATCCGTCCGGACAGCGGCGCGCAGACCAGCATCATCCCGGCCATCGGCAGCGTCCACAGGCCGGCCTCGACCGGGCCGTAGTGGCGGACCTCCTGGAGGTACAGGGTGTTGAGGAAGAGGAAGCCGCCGAGCGCGGCGAAGGCGCAGACCGCGGTGACGGTGGCGCCGGTGAACGGCGCGCTGGCGAAGAACCGCGGGTCCACCAGCGGCTCGGCCACCCGCCGTTCCCAGAGCGGGAAGGCGATCAGCGCGGCCAGGGCGGTCGCGGCCAGGGTGAGGATCAGCGGGGAGGTCCAGCCGTTGGCCGGGCCCTCGATGATCGCGGCGGTGCCGCAGCCGAGCAGCACGATCATCAGCAGCTGCCCCACCGGGTCCAGTCGGCGCGGCCGGGGCGCACGGGACTCCGGGACGTAGCGGGCGGTCAGCGCGATGGCGGCGAGCGCCACCGGGACGTTGATCAGGAAGATCGACGGCCAGCCCGCACCGTCCACCAGGAAGCCGCCGAGCAGCGGGCCGAGCGCCATCGAGATGCCGACCACACCGCCCCAGACGCCGATCGCCCGGGCGCGTTCCTTCGGGTCGGTGAAGGTGTTGGTGATGATCGACATCGCCACCGGGTTGAGCATCGAGCCGCCCACCGCCTGGAGCGCCCGGAACGCCACCAGCCAGCCCAGGCTCGGCGCCTGGCTGCACAGCAGGGAGCCGAGCGCGAAGCAGACCAGGCCGGTCTGGAAGACCCGGCGGCGGCCGAAGCGGTCGGCCACCGAGCCGAACAGCATCAGCAGCGAGGCCAGCACCAGGGTGTAGGCGTCGATGATCCACTGCAGCCCGGACGGCGGGGCGCCCAGGTCCCGCTGGATCGCCGGCAGGGCGATGTTCACCACGGTGTTGTCGAGGCCGACGATGAACAGGCTCAGGCAGCAGATCGCCAGGACGAGCAGGCGGTGGCGGCGCCCGAGCGTGGGCCCGGGGGCGGGCGTCGGCACGGCGGCGCGGGGCTGGAGGTCGGGCACGGACCGATCCTCCCACCGCGGGGCGGGCCCGGTCAGGTGGGCGGCGCGTCCGGGTGGCGGGGCGGGACGGGACGGGGCCGGACGGGGGAAGAGCCCGGACGGGGGCAGAAGGCCTGGACCGCCGTGAAGCGGACGGTCCGGGTGGCCGGGTCGGCCGCCGTCAGCCGGACGTCGATCACCCGGCCGAGCGGCAGCCCGGCCGCGGCTCCGTCGCAGCGGGCCCGGCCGCCCGCAGCGCGAACTCCAGCGCCTGCCGGGTCTCGGCCGGCAGCCCGGCGGGCAGGCGCACGGACAGGGACTCCTCCACGGCGTCGCCGTCGCCCGGCACCAGGTCCAGGGGTCGCATGGTCATCGTGTTCACTCTCCTCGCCGCTCACCGTAGTGGTGAACGCCGCAGCGGCCCACCGAATTGCCGCGGCCTCCGGGGCGCGGTGTAAGCACTCGTACGGTGGGGAGCGGGTGACCGTTGACGAAGGGGGTTCGTGGGCGATGGGCGGGATCAGGGCGACCGGGGCGGCGGTGTCGGCGGCGCTGGCAGCGGTGGGGGCGCTGCACGCGGTGTGGGCGGTGACGCCGTGGCCGCTGCGGACACCGGAGGAGTTCGCGGACACCGTGGTGGGGGCGGGCGAGGGGGTGCCCCCGGCGGCGGCATGCGTCGCAGTGGCGGGGCTGCTGGGGACGGCCGCGTACCTGGTGGGGGCGGAGGCCGGGGTGCTGCCGGCGGTGGGGCCGCGGAGGTTGCGGCGGGCCGGGGTGCGGACGGTGGCCGGGGTACTGCTGGCGCGCGGGCTCGGCGGGCCGGTGCTGTTCGGACGGGTGAGTGAGCGATCGGACCGGTTCCGGCGGCTGAACGTGCGGTACTACTCGCCGCTTTGTGCGGCGTTGGGGGCCGGGGCGGCCGTGGTCGCGGGGGCGGGGGTCGGGCGACGGCCGCAGTAGGGTTGCTGGGTTCGTCCGCCACGAAGTGTTGAAGGAGTCCGCTGTGCTGGTGCTGTTGCCGCCCTCGGAGGGCAAGGCCGCGTCCGGGGACGGCGGGCCGGTGGCGCTGGAGCGGCTGTCGCTGCCCGGGCTGACGGCGGCGCGCGGCGCGGTGCTGGAGGCGCTGGTCGGGCTTTGCCGGGGCGACGAGGACACCGCCGCCGAGGTGCTCGGCCTCTCCCCGGGCCTGCGCGGCGAGATCGCCAAGAACGCCGGACTGCCGACGGCCGGTGCCCGCCCGGCGGGCGAGGTGTACACCGGGGTGCTGTTCGACAACCTCGGCCTGGCCACCCTGGACGCCGCCGCGTACGACCGGGCCGAGCGCTCGCTGCTGGTCTTCTCCGGCCTCTGGGGTGCCGTGCGGATCTCCGACCGGATTCCGTCCTACCGCTGCTCGATGGGCGTGAAGCTCCCGGAGCTGGGGGCGCTCGGGGCGTACTGGCGGAGCGCGATGGCCCCCGTGCTCCCCGAGGTCGCGGACGGGCTGGTGCTGGACCTGCGCAGCTCCGCCTACGCGGCGGCCTGGAAGCCGGCCGGCGAGGTGGCCTCCCGTACCGCGACCGTCCGGGTGCTCCAGGAGCGCAACGGCAAGCGCAGCGTGGTCAGCCACTTCAACAAGGCGACCAAGGGGCGGATCGTCCGGGACCTGCTGCTCGCCGGCGCCGAACCGAAGACGCCGGGCGAGCTGATGGACGCGCTGCTGGAGCTGGGCCACCGGGTCGAGCCGGCGGCGGAGGGCACGGCGCGCAAGCCGTGGCAGCTGGACGTGGTGGTCACCGAGGTGCACTGAGCACCCCGGTGACGGACGTCCCTACCGCAGGTGCGAGGTGTCGTTGAGCAGCCGCAGCGAGGCGTTGCCGTCCGCGTAGTACTGGACGGCGCAGATCGAGGCGGCGGACAGCTCCATCCGGTACATCGAGTCCGGCGGGGCGCCGAGCGCCAGCCGGACCAGGGTCTTGATCGGGCTGACGTGCGAGACCACCAGCACGGTCTTTCCCGCGTACCGGGCGAGGATCTTGTCCCGGGCGACGCCGGCCCGGTGGGTGAGCGTGGCGAAGCTCTCGTCGCTGCCGGTCGGCCTGGCCTTGGCGGAGCCGAGCCAGGCGGTCAGGTCGTCCGGGTACCGCTCCCGCACTTCGGCGAAGGTCAGGCCCTCCCAGTCGCCGAAGTCGACCTCGCGCAGCCCGTCCTCGTACCGGACCTCCAGGCCGAGCCGGGCGGCGACGGTCTCGGCGGTCTGCCGGGTGCGGCGCATCGGGGAGGAGACGACCGCCTGGACGCTGCCGCGCGCGGCCAACGCCTCGGCGGCCCGCTCGGCCTGCCAGCGGCCCTTGTCGGAGAGCTCCGGGTCGCTGCCGCCGCTGCCGGAGAAGCGCTTCTCCGGGGTGAGCGGGGTCTCGCCGTGGCGCAGCAGGACGAACGTGGTCGGGGTGCCGAGGTCGGCCGGGGCGGCCCAGCCGGCCTTGGGGGCGGCGGTCTCCAGCGGGGGTTCCGCCACGGCCCGGGAAGCCCTGGGCTCCCACTGGCGCCCGGCCTTGCCGGCGTCCATCGCCTCGTTGGCCAGCCGGTCGGCGTCCTTGTTCCGCTCGCGCGGGATCCAGGTGTACGTGACCCGGCCGCGAGGGAAGAGGGTGCGCGCCTCGGCGGCGAGCGGCTGCATGTCGGGGTGCTTGATCTTCCAGCGCCCGGACATCTGCTCGACGACCAGCTTGGAGTCCATCCGGACGTCCACCGAGGCGTCCGGGTCCAGCTCGCGGGCCGCCCTGAGCCCGGCGATCAGGCCCTTGTACTCGGCCACGTTGTTGGTGGCGTGGCCGATGAACTCGGCGGCCTCGGCGACGATCTGCCCGGTGTCCCCGTCGCGGACCACCGTGCCGTAGCCGGCCGGCCCCGGGTTGCCCCGGGACCCGCCGTCAGCCTCGACGATGAAGCGCGCCGTCACCGGCTCAGACGCCCGAGTCGGAGGTGCGGACCAGGATCCGCGAGCAGTTCTCGCAGCGGACCACCTTGTCGGCCGGCTCGGCCTTGATGGCGTTCAGCTCGGTGATCGAGAACTCGGTGCGGCAGCCCTCGCAGCGGCGCTGGTAGAGGCGGGCCGCACCGACGCCGCCCTGGGTGTCGCGCAGCTTGGTGTAGAGCTTCAGCAGGTCGGCCGGGATGACGGCGGCGACGGTCTCGCGGTCGCGCTTGACCTTCCCGGCCTCCTCGTCGATCTCGGCGAAGGAGGCGTCGCGGCGGCCCTCGGCCTCGGTGAGGACGACGGTGGAGTGCTCCAGGCGGGCGGACAGCTCCTCGACCCGGGTGTTGGCGCTCTCCTGGCGCTCCATGATCTCCAGCACGACCTCCTCCAGGTCGCCCTGGCGCTTGGCGAGCGAGCCGATCTCGTGCTGGAGGTTCTCCAGGTCCTTCGGCGAGGTGATCGCGCCGGAGTCCAGGCGCTGCTGGTTGCGGGCGGCACGGGCACGGACCTGCTCGACGTCCTGCTCGGCCTTGGTCAGCTCGCGGGCGGTGTCGCCCTTCTGGGCCTCGGCGGCGACGACGAGGTCCTTGAGCGCGGTGTGGTCTGCGGTGGCCTTCTCGATCTCGGCGTGCTCGGGCAGGCTCCGGCGCCGGTGGGCCAGCTGGTCGAGCTTCGAGTCGATGGCCTGGAGGTCGAGCAGGCGGATCTGGTCGGCGGGCGCGGCGTTCAAGCGGAGAGCTCCTGTGAATCGGGTCAGGCGGTGAAGGACATGGGGGCGTGTGCGGTCCACGGGTCGGTGACCCGGTGGGAGACCTTGGTCTCCACGGCCCAGCCGCGCTTGTCGGCGGCGGCCAGCAGGGCCCGCTCGGCCAGGGTGAGCCAGGGCCACTCGGTGGCCCAGTGGGCGGCGTCGAGCAGCGCGACGGGCGCCGCCTCGGCGGCCTCGGAGGCCGGGTGGTGACGCAGGTCGGCGGTCAGGTAGGCGTCCACGCCGGCCGACCGGACGTCGGCGAAGAGGCTGTCGCCCGAGCCGCCGCACACCGCGACCCGGCTGACCAGCCGGTCCGGGTCGCCGCAGACGCGGACGCCGGCGGCGGTGGCGGGCAGGCCCCGGGCGACCTGGGCGGCGAAGGCGGAGAGGGCCAGCGGGGGTTCCAGCAGACCGATCCGGCCGGTGCCGCGGCGGCCCAGCGGGTCGGTCGGGTCCGGCACCAGCGGGCCGGTCACCCGCAGGCCCACCGCCTCGGCGAGCGCGTCCGAGACGCCGGGGTCGGCGTGGTCGGCGTTGGTGTGGGCGACGTGCAGGGCGATGCCGTTGGTGATCAGCGTGTGCACCACCCGGCCCTTGAAGGTGGTGGCGGCGACGCTGGTGGTGCCGCGCAGGTAGAGGGGGTGGTGGGTGACGACGAGGTCGGCGCCCCACTCCACGGCCTCGTCGACGACCGCCTGGACGGGGTCGACGGCGAACAGCACGCGGTTGACCTCGGCCTGAGGGTCTCCGCAGACCAGGCCGACGGCGTCCCAGGACTCCGCCCACTGCGGCGGGTAGACCTCTTCGAGCGCGGTGATGACGTCGGACAGTTTCGGCACCTGTCGAGACTACCGTGCGCGCGGGGGCGGTCGGGCCTCGGCCGTTCGGGTCCGGGCCAGGCGTGGGCCGGGCGTGGGACGGGCGGCGGGGTGGGCAGCGGGGTGAGTGCCGGCCGGGGCACGGGGTGGATGCCGACCGGGCACGGGGTGGGCGGCGTGGGGACGACGTTCGAATCGCTTGCCGCCTGCTCGTCGCCGGACCGCTCCGGCTGTTCGGACGGGGGTGCCGAGGGCGTACGGATGCGCGTCAACCTGCGGCCGGACGGGAGTCAACCCGCGGTGGGGGGCGCTCGAACCGCCCCGCGCGGACCGTACACACCGGTGCGCCGGGTTCCCACTGCTCACATCAGTGCGCTCGTACGAATTCGAAACCGCCGCTGGATCACCCTTAAGAGTGAAGTGACCGGCTCTGCGTTGAGCTGCCGGTTTTCTCGAAACTAACTTCAGTCCTGCGAACGGGAGTTGCCCCGGCAGTAGCCCCTACCGGGGACACCGAGGAGGGGCACTCCGCCGGAGCGGGCCGCGGGCCCGCCGGACCGCACGGTCCGCGCTCCCACCCCTCTCGGGGTGGCACACAAGAGGGAACCGATCAGGCCGGGCCGCACGCCCCGGTGCCACGAGCAGTGGGCACCCGGGCGGCGGCCGCGACGAAGGGATGTGGTGGCGAATGGGGGCGGGCACATCGCTGCGTACGGCCGGGGACAGGGGATCGGTGGAGCGCGGCCCGGGTGCGGCGGGTTCGTGGCCGGAGACGACGCGGGCGGCACTGGCCGGTGCCGGAGGCCGGGGAGGCGGCGGGGACTGGGACGTCACCGTCGGTGGCTTCTGGTGCACGGCCAGGCCGTCCGCGTCCTCGCCGCTGCCGGAGCAGGGGTGGAAGCTCCATGTGAGCGCGGCCTCGGCGGCGGGCGAGGCGGTGCTCTCGGCGGTGGTCCAGGTGCTCGCCGAAGACCCGTGCAGCTTCAAGTTCGCCGCCGCGCAGGAGCGCCTGAGCGAGCTCAACTCCCGTAACAGCGACCGCGGTTCGGCGGGCAAGTTCATCACCGTCTACCCGGCCGACGACGTGCAGTTCCAGCGGCTGGCGGCCGAGCTCGACCGGGCCACCATCGGGCTGCCGGGGCCGGTGGTGCTCTCCGACCGGCCGTACCGGGCCGGGAGCCGTGTGCACTACCGGTACGGCGCGTTCGCGCTGCCGGCGGAGCTGGGCAACGACGGGGAGTACCGCTCGGTGCTGCGCGGGCCGGGCGGGGAGCGGGCCGAGGACGTGCGCGGGGGCTCGTACCGGGCGCCGGGGTGGGCGCGGGACCCGTTCGCCCCTGCACCCTCGGCCGGCGCGGGTGCGGACTCGGGCAGGGCTTCGGGCCGGCGCCGGGGCGGGGTGCTGCTGGCCGGGCGGTACGCGGTGACCGCCGCCGTCCGGCACGGCGCGAAGGGCGGAGTGTTCCTCGGCCGGGAGGCGTCGAGCGGCGCCGAGGTCGTGGTCAAGCAGGCCCGGGCGCACATGGAGGTGGACCGGGCCGGCACCGATGCCCGCGACGCGCTGCGGCACGAGGCCGCGCTGCTCGCCCGGCTGGCGGGGCAGGGACTGGCGCCGCGCGCCATCGAACTGATCGAGCAGGAGGACTCCGTCTTCCTGGTGCAGGAACGAATCGCCGGGCAGCCCTTGGGCAGCTGGGTGGCCGCCCGCCTGCGGCGCGACGGAAGCCCCGACGTCGACTGGGCCGAGGCCGGGCCGGTGGCGCACGGCCTGCTCGACCTGGTCGAGCGGGTGCACGCCCAGGGGCTGGTGCTGCGCGACCTCTCCCCCGGCAACGTCATGGTCCGCCCGGACGGCACGCTGCGGCTGGTCGACCTCGAACTCGCCACCCGGACCGGACGCCTCGCGGGCTCGGCCGGCACCCCCGGCTACCGCGCCCCCGAGCACGGGCCCGGCAGACTCGCCGCCGCCCGCAGCAGCGTCGCCGACCCGGCCGTCGACCTGTACGCCCTCGGCGGGCTGCTCTTCCTGCTGGCCACCGGCCACGACCCGCTGCTGCCGGAGGACCTCCCGCAGGCCCGCCCGGTCGCCGAACGCCTCGGCCGCTGGCTCGCCCTCGCGGCCCGCACCGGTGCGACGGCGCGACGGCTGGCGCCGGTGGTCCTCGGACTGCGCGCCGAGGAGCCGCAACAGCGATGGGGGACGGCCCTGGCACGGGCGGCACTGCGCGAGGGCGACCCGGACACGGGCGGCGCCGGGTCCACCGCCGTCACCCCGCTGTGGCATGCCCCCGCCCGCCAGGGAGCGGCCTCGGACGCCGCCCCGCCCCTCGACCGCGTCCTGCACGACGGCCTGCGCCACCTCACCGCCACCGCCACGCCCGGGCGCCGGGACCGGCTGTGGCCGGTGGTGCCCGCCGGGGAGCGGACCGACCCGTGCAATGTGCAGCACGGCGCCGCCGGGGTGCTGGCCGTACTGGCCCGGGCGGTGGCGGCCGACGGGCTGCCGGAACAGGTACGGGCGCAGGCCGCGGCGACGGCCCGGACCGCGGCGGACTGGATCGAGCGGCGCGCCGCCGCCGAACCGGTGGTGCTGCCCGGACTGCACTTCGGACGGTCCGGGACGGCCTGGGCCCTGCTGGACGCCGCCCGCGCCCTGGGAGACGACGCGCTGGCCGGCCGCGCCGCCGGGCTCGCCCGCCGGATCCCCGTCGAGTGGCCCAACCCCGACGTGTGCCATGGCGCGGCCGGCTCCGGCTTCACCCAACTCCGCTTCGCAGCCGACGAGTTCGACGGACCGGAGTTCCTCGACCGGGCCACCCGCTGCGCCCGCACCCTGCTCGCCGCCGCACGCCGCGAACCGTACGGGACGGTCTGGCCGGTGCCCGCCGACTTCGACTCCGCGCTCGCCGGTATCACCCACCTCGGCTTCGCCCACGGCGCGGCCGGCGTGGGCGCCTTCCTCCTCGCCGCCGCCGGGGCGACCGGCGAGCGGGCCCTGCTCGCCGGGGCCGCCGAGGCCGGGCGGACGCTCGCCGCCACCGCACGGTGGGGCGGCGAGCGCGACACCGCCTGGTGGCCGCAGAGCGCGGGCGATCCGGAGCACATTCGGCTCTCCCACTGGTGCAGCGGATCCTCCGGCGCGGGCAGCTTCCTGCTGCGGCTCGCCCGCGTCACCGGCGACACCGACACGCTCGACCTCGCCCGCGCCGCCGGACGCGCCGTACTGGCGGCCCGCTGGCACGGCGGGGCGAGCGCCTGCCACGGACTGGCCGGCGACGGCGAGTACCTGCTGGACCTCGCCGAGACCACCGGGGAGTCCGAATTCCGCGCGGGCGCCGAGGAGTTGGCCCAGCTGATCGCTGCCCGAGCGGCCGTGCGCGACGGCCTCCGGGTGCTCCCGGACGAGACCGGCACCGGCTGCGCCGCCGGCTACGGCACCGGCACGGCAGGCCCGCTGGCCTTCCTGCTGCGGCTGCGCCACGGCGGGCCCCGGCTCTGGCTGGACCCGGCGCCACCGACCGTACGCCGGCTCCCGTCCGACACCACAGGCCCGTCCGACGCCGCGGGCCCGTCCGGCAGCGCAGGCCGGTCCGGCATCATCGGGGTGAGCGGAGCATGAACGTGGCCACCCGGACCATGACCCAGGCCCTGCGCCGTCTGAGCTTCACCTTCGCCGCCGACGGCAGCCACGCCGCCTGCCTCGCCTCCTCCGCCGACAGCGGCTGGTACGTGGAGAGTTGGCGACTGCCGCAGGACGGCGAGCCGGCCACGCCGACCGCACTGCCGCTGCCCGGCAACCGCTCGGAGAGCCTGCGCTCACAGCTGGTCGCGCTGCCCGACGGATCGGTGCTGACCTGCCGGCACGACGGCGATCGGCACGACCTCGTCCTCCTCTCGTCCGGCGGGAACGGCACCCTGGAGGAGCAGTCGGGTTCACTGCGGATGGCCGGACTGCGGGTGCTGCCGCTCCCGGCGCAGGCCGGGGCCGGCCCGCGGACGCCGGTGGCGGTCGCACTCGGCAGTGACACCCGCCCGGCGACCACCGTCTGGCTGGTGCGCACGGACGGCAGCGAGCCCGAACAGGTCGCCGAGATCCCGGGGTTGCACGGTGGCGGCACCTGGCTGGACCGCACGGGCACGCTGCTCGCGCTGGACCGGGTGAACGCGGGCCTGGTCCGCAGCGTGGTGCTCGACCTGCGCAACGGCCGCACCACCCCACTGCTGGAGATCGGCCCGCACAGCAACGACCGCCTGGTGCTGTTCGACCCGGACAGCCGGTTCGCGATGGTGCGCAGCGACGCGCCCGGCACCGACCGGCTCGGCTGGGGCGTCCTCGGCACCGGCGAGCCGCTGCGGTTCCCGGAGTGCCTGCACGTCGCGGGCATGTTCCTGCGACCGGTCGCACTGCGGGTGGCGGCCGACGGCCCCCGGGTCGCGGTGCAGATCGACCACGGCGCGGGTTCGGCGCTCGCGCTGTGGCGGCCCTCGGCCGGGCGGCTGGACCCGCTGCCGGTGCCGCCCGGGCGGCTCGGCGCGGTCGGGCACTGGAGCGAGTCGGGGCTGCGGCTGCCGTACTCCTCGCCCGACCACCCCGCGGCGCTGGCCACCCTGGACGTGGACGCACTGCTGGCGCACGGCCCCCTCCCGGCCGCCTCCGGCCCGATGCCACTGCCGCTGCAACTCGCGCCGCTGGCCTCGGGGCTGCCCGGCCCGTGGCGGGACACCGTACTGCCCTGGCAGCCCGGCGGGGTGCGCCCGGTGAAGACCGCGCCGCCCGGCTGGCGGCTGGACGGCAGCACCCCGCCCGGGGACGGTGGCCGCTGGCATCCCGCGCAGAGCCTTGAACTCGCCGGCCCGGCAGGCCCGTTGGAGGCCGTTGTGTACGGCGGGGACGCCTGGCTGAGCAGCCCGCACCTGGTGCTGGCGCTGCACGGCGGCCCGGCCGACGCCTGGCGGCTGGAGTTCGACCCGGCGCTGCAGCGGATGGCCGCCGAGGGCCTCGCCGTCGTCGCGCCGAACCAGCGCGGCTCCACCGGCTACGGCGTGGCGCACGCACTGGCCATCCGGGGCGCCTGGGGCGGGCCCGACCTTGACGACGTCCTGTACCTGCTGGACGGCATCGCGGGCCAGCGTGCCGCCCTCGGCCTGGAACCGCCGGCCCTCTTCGGGGTCAGCTACGGCGCGTTCCTGGCGCTGCTGGCGGCCGCACACGCGCCGGCCGAGCAGGTCGCCCGCTGCGCGGTGGTCGCACCGTTCCTGTCCGGCGCCCGGCTCCTCGCCGAAGCGGCGCCCCCCGTAAGGGCGTTGACCACTCGCCTGGGCGGCGGCGAACCGATCGCCGACGCCCGCGGACCGCGCGACGTGCTGCAACTGGCGCACCGGTTGAGCGCGCCACTGCTGGTCGTGCACGGAAACCGGGACGAGGTCGTACCGGTGAGCCAGTCCCGGTCACTGCGGCACGAGCTGCTGCGGATCGGCCGGGTCGAGGGCGAGGACTTCCGGTACGTCGAGGCGGCCGGCTCCGGGCACGAGGTGCTCGCCGACGAGGGCGCCGCCGTGCTGCACGAACTGCTGGCCGCGTTCCTGCGGACCGGCCGTCCGGGCTGATCCGCCGCCCGCACTTCACAGTTCACAGACTCCCGGGCCCGCTGAGGCCCGGGGCATCAGCCCCGGCGCGGTGGATGGAGGCCGCCCGGGGTGCGACACCTGACGCCCGCACGCAGATCGCGGCGGGCGGATACCTCAACGGGTACCTCAAGGGGAGGAAACAATCATGGAGAACATGGTGGACTTCGAGACCGACCTCGCGGCGCTCCAGGACCTGCCGGAGACCGAGTCGGTCGAGCTGACCGGCCACGGCAACGGCTGTCAGTACACCTGCCTCATCCTGACCTGCCTGCTCTTCACCGTCAGCTGACCAGGCCCCGAGCCGTGCGCTCGGGCGTCGGCTGACCAGGCGGTAGCCACCGGGTGCCGTCCCTGCCTGTCCGGACAGGCAGGGACGGCACCGGCCTTCCCGGGCACCGTCCCGGGCCGCCCGGACTCTTGGAACCCTTGGAACTATCGGAACTATCGGGACTATCCGACGGGAGCTTCCAGTTGCCCCGCCGCGCCACCGGCCGGCCCCTCGCGCTGGGCATCGCCCTGCCGGTCGAGGCCGCCACCACCCTCGCCCTGCCCGGCGTGCTCGCCGGGGCCGTCGACGCCGCCCTCGGCCGGCGCTCCGGTCCCGGCGCCTTCCTGCTGCTCGCCCTCCTCCTGGGCGCGGCCGCCGCCGCCAACGCCACCGCCGCGGCGGCCGGACCGGCCTGCGCCGCCGAGGCCACCGCCGCCCTGCGCGGACGCATGGTCCGCCACCTGCTCGCCCTCGGGCCCGGCGGCCGGCTGCGCGGCGGACCTCCGCCCGGCGACCTCGCCGCCCGGCTGCTCGGCTCGGCCGGGGACGCGGGCGGGCGGCTGCCCGCCGCCCTCGGCGCCGCCACCGCGCTGCTCACCTCGGTGGGCGCGATCGTCGGGCTGGCGGTGCTGTCGCCGTGGCTGGCGCTCGCCTTCTTCGCGGGCGTGGTGCCCGGGGTGCTGCTGATCCGCCTCTTCCTGCGGCAGGCCGGACCGGTGTTCGCCCGCTACCAGGAGGTCCAGGCCTCGATGGCCGCGCTGCTGAGCGGCGCCCTCGGCGGGCTGCGCAGCATCCACGCGGCCGGCGCCGAACAGCACGAGGCCGCACGGGTGCTGGCGCCGCTTCCGGAGCTGTCGGCGGCCGGGCACGCGCTGTGGGCGGCGCAGCGGCGCACCGCCTGGCAGGCGACCCTGCTGATCGCCCTGGTCGAGGTCACGGTGCTCACCACCGCCGGCACGCTGCTCGCGGACGGCGCCCTCGCCCCCGGTGCGCTCGCCGCGGCGGCCGGCTGGGCGGCACTGGGCGCGGGGCTGTTCGAGCAGGTCGAGGCGCTGGTCGGAGTCGCCCACGCGCGCGCCGGGCAGGCCCGGGTGGACGAGTTGCTGGCGCTCCCCGCCGCGCCCTGCGGCACGGCCGGGCTTCCGCCGGGCGGGCCGGGGGAGGTCTCGTTCCGGGGCGTGGTGGTGCGCGACGGCGACCGGGTGCTGCTCGGCCCGCTCGACCTCACCGTCCCCGGCGGCCGTACGGTCGCGCTGGTCGGCCGCTCCGGCTCCGGAAAGTCCCTGCTGACCGCACTGCCGGGGCGGCTGCGCGATCCCGACGAGGGCACCGTGCTGATCGACGGCGTCCCGGTGGCCGCTCTGGCACCGTCCGAGCTGCGGCACGCGGTCGGCTACGCCTTCGCCCGGCCCGAACTGGTCGGCCGTACGGTCCGCGAGGCGCTGGCGGGCGCCGGCCCGGCCGAGGCGGCGGCGGCCCGCGCGGACGGCTTCCTGCGCCGGCTGCCACACGGCTGGGACACCCCGCTGGACGAACTCCGCCTTTCCGGCGGCGAGTTGCAGCGCCTCGGACTCGCCCGGCTGCTGGCCCGGCCCACCCGGGTGGTCGTCCTGGACGACGCCACCTCGGGCCTGGACCTCGCCACCGAGTACCAGGTCACCGAGGCCCTCGACCACGCCACCCACGGCCGCACCCGCCTGGTGATCGCCCACCGCGCCACCATCGCCGCCCGCGCCGACCTGGTCGCCTGGCTGGACGCCGGCCTCCTGCGCGCCCTCGCCCCGCACAACACCCTGCTCGCCCACCCCGACTACCGCGCCACCCTCGCGGACACGGCCCTCCAGGCGACGGCCGCCGGGTGACGGCCCACACGGGAAGTCGGCCCGGCCGACTTCTCACGCATCGCCCGAACCCGCCCACAGCCGAGAGACAAGCCACCGTGCAGTCCACACCACCACGCAACCCCCTCACCCCGACCGGCCGCGCGAAAAGTCGGCGGAATCGACTTCTCACGCCACCAGCCCCACACCGGCACCACCGCGCACACGACTCCGCGCCGAGGCCTCCCTTCCACGCCCGCACGGGAAGTCGGCCCGGCCGACTTCTCGCGTTCGGCGTCTCGCCCGGGTGGGAGTTGCTGTTGCGGCAGTTGGCGGTCACGCGGCGGCCGTTGGTGCGGATGCTCCTGTGGTCCGGGGTGGAGGCGTTACCGCCGTTGGTGTCCGGGCTGTTCGTCTCGGCCTCCGTCGACCAGGGCTTCCTGATCGGGCGGCCCGGGGTCGGGGTGGCCTGGCTGGGCGGGTTCGGCGCGGCCATGGCCGTCCGGGCGTACGCGACGCGGGCCGGGTTCCCGTACCTGGCAGGGGTGGTGGAGCCCCTGCGGGACGCCCTGGTCGAGCGGGTGGTCCACAGTGCGCTCGCCCGGCCGTCGGCCGATCCGGCCGAGGTCGCCAGGCTCACCGAGCAGGTGGAGTCCGCACGGCAGTTGACCGCGACCCTGCTCCGCACGCTGCGCGGGGTGGGGGTCACGCTGGTCGCCGCCCTCATCGGGCTGGCGCTGCTCGCACCTGCCGTGCTGCCGCTGGTCGTGCTGCCGCTGCTGGCCGCCGGGCTGCTGTTCGCGCGGCTGCTGCGCCCGATGGTGACCCGTAGGCGGGCGGTGGTGCTGGCCGAGGAGCGGCTGGCCGCCGAGGCCGGGCGGGCGCTGCACGGGTTGCGCGACGTCCAGGCCGGCGGCACCGGGGAGGAGGTCGCCCGCGCGCTGACCGAGGCCGCCCAGGCGAGCGCCGCCGCCTCCCGCGCCCTGGGCCGTGCCTCGGCCCTGCGCGCACTGGTGGTGGCGCTCGGCGGGCGCCTGCCGGTCCTGGCCGTCGTCGCGGCGGCGCCCTGGCTGCTCGCCCACCGCGCCCTGACGCCGGGCGAACTGCTCGGCGTCGCCACCTACCTCGTCCAGCAGTTGGACCCGGCTGTCAGGACTCTGGCCGGTACCGTCGGCGGCTGGCTGCTCAACCTGGCCGTCATCCTCGACCGTCTGGCCGCGACCACCGGGCACGCCCGACCCGCCACGTGGACTGGTACCAACAGCCCGGACAGCAGCGGCACATCCGGCCGAACCGCGGACGCAGAGCCCACGGCCGGCCGACACCGAGCAGTCGGCGGCGCGGGCGGGCCGGCACAGGCGCCCGAGGCTTGGACTCCGGGGCCGTCGCCGGGTGGTACGTGCGCGTCCGGGCACAGAGCGGCGGCCGGGGGCGCAGGCCATGTGATTCACGCTCCCACTGGTCGACACCGAGCAGTCGGCGGCGCGGGCGGGCCGGACCAGGCACCCGGCCCTCGGATGCCGGAGCCGCTGATGCCCGGACGCGGAGCGGATCACGCCCGCCCCGCCCCCGGGATACGGCTGGTGGGGGTTCGGTACGGGCACGGTGGCGGTGCCGTGCCGGTGTTGGACGGGGTCGATGCCGATTTCGGGGCCGGGGAGCACGTGGCGATCGTGGGGCCCAGCGGGGCGGGGAAGTCGACGCTGGCGGGGTTGCTCGCGGGGGTACTGGTGCCGACGGAGGGGCGGGTGACGGTCGGCGGTGCGCCGCCCGGGCGGGCCCGGCTGGTGGCGCTGGTGCCGCAGGAGGCGTACGTGTTCCCGGGCACGGTCCGCGAGAACCTCACCTGGCCCCCCGGGCACGCCCCCGACGCCCCCGACGCCCGCCTCGCCCACGCCGTGGCCCTGCTGGGCGCGGAGCGGCTGGTGGCCCGCTTGGGCGGCCTGGACGCCGCACTAGGCGATCCGAGTGAACTCTCCGCAGGTGAGCGCCAGTTGTTGGCCTTGGTGCGGACCTACCTGTCCCCAGCCCCGGTCGTGGTGCTGGACGAGGCGACCTGCCGTCTGGACGCCCCCGCGGAGGAGCGGGTCGAGCGAGCCTTCGCGGCCCGCCCGGGGACCCTGGTGGTCGTTGCGCACCGCATCAGTTCCGCGTTGCGGGCGGACCGGGTGCTGCTGCTGGACGGCGGGCGCGGGCTGCTGGCCCGGCACGGCGATCTCCAGGTACTGTCCCCGCTCTACCGCGAGCTGGTCGGCCACTGGCTCGGTTCCAGGCCCCGGACCAGCACGGGACTCGCGTCGTGATCTCGATAGGATCTCGTCCGTCCCGGCCGTTATGGTGGCCGGGGCACGGGCCGCGATCACCGGCTACGGGCGCGTACCGAGCGCCTGATCGGGGACCCGACCGTGCGCCACCGGCGCCGGCCGGGCGCCGATGACCTGCACCCTCCGCACGGAAAAGACGATTCTCATGTCCGACACCCTCACCGACACCACCGGACCCGCGGTTACCGGGACCGACGCCGACGAGAAGACGGCCAAGGGCACCGTGTCGCACGGCCGCCACCGCGGTGGCTCCGCCGCCGACGACAGCCCGGAGACCGACCCGCACGGCCGCCACCGCGCGGCCGGTGCGCTGGGCTGACCGCAGCAGCACCAGGGCAGCACGCAGCAGCACCTCGCACGAGGGCCCGCCGGGAGGGCACGGACTCCCCCGGCGGGCCCTCGCTTCGTCCCGCAGTCCGTATCCGGCCCGCCCTCGGCCCGTCGCCACGACCGGGCCTCAGCCCATCGTCACGACCGTCCGCAGCGCCTCGCCACTGCGCATCTGCGCGATCGCCTCGTTGACGTCCGCGAGCACCACCCGGTGGGTGACCATGCCGTCGAGGTCGATCCGCCCGGCCCGCCAGAGGTCCACGACCAGCCCGATGGTGCGCGCCACCGTCGCCCCGCCGTAGAGCGAGGGCAGCAGGCGCTTCTCGTTGAAGAACAGCTCGCCCATGGTGAACTGCGCGAGGTCGTCCTGCGCGCCCGCGCCGATGACCACCACCGCGCCGCCACGCCGGGCGGCCTCGTAGCCGGCCCGGACGGTGGCCGCGCGGCCGACCGCCTCGAAGACGTAGTCGAAGCCGCCGCCGGGCAGCTTCTTGGCCGCGGCCTTCAGGTCCTCGGGCGCGATCGCCTCGGTGGCGCCGAAGGCCAGGGCGCGCTCGCGGCGCGAGGCCACCGGGTCGACGACGGTGATCCGGCCGGCGCCGCAGACCCGGGCGCCCTGCACGGTGGCCACGCCGACCCCGCCCGCCCCGATCACCGCGACACAGGCGCCGGGCTCGACCCGGGCGGTGTTCACCGCGGCGCCGATGCCCGTGGTCACCCCGCAGCCGATCAGGGCCGCGGCCTCGTACGGGAGGTCGGCGGGCACCTTGATGACGGCGTTCGCCGCGACCACGACCTCCTCGGCGAAGGCCCCGGTGCCGTAGAAGCCGGAGGCGCTCAGCTCGCCCTCGGCGATCCGGAATCCCGGGGTGCCGAGGCTGCGCAGGCTGGCGATGCACAGGTGGCCGCGGTCCTGGCGGCAGTGGTCGCAGCGGCCGCACGGGGCCATCCAGCAGAGCACCACGCGGTCGCCGGCGGCGAGGCCGGTGACGCCCTCGCCGACCTCCACCACGTCCCCGGCACCCTCGTGCCCGGGGACGAACGGCGCGGGCTGCGGCAGCACGCCGCTCATCGCGGAGAGGTCCGAGTGGCAGAGGCTGGCGGCGCGCATCCGCACCCGTACGGTGCCAGGCCCGAAGCCCACGGCCGTCACGTCCTCGCGGACGTCGAGGACCTCCTGGCCGGTCTTGTGCAGGACGGCTGCGCGCATGGTGCTGCTCCCGGGGTGCCTGGTGTGCCGCGGATCGACGGTCGCGCCGATTCTGGCACGGGCGGCGCAACGCGACGGGAACGCGTTCCACAACGACCGGGCGGCAGGACTGTACGAGTTCACCGCCCTTCCACCGCCGGACCACCCCGCGATCACCGCCGTGTCGGCGTCCACACGGACATCTCCCGCGCTACCGGATGCCCCGGACGGCACCGGACGGCCCCGGCCCGCACCGCGCGCCCCGGCGCCACGGCCCCCGCTACCGTCGAGTAGGGTCCGTGCACGTCCGCCCGCGTCCCGACCCCGAGGAGCTCCCCCATGTCCGACCTGCTGCTGAGCGCCGAGCCGGCGCCCGAGGTGCTGGCGGCGTTCGAGGGGGCCACCGGGTTCATGCCGGTGGACGAGGGACTCGCGCTGTACGCGGCGGCGGTGGCGGCGGCGCGGAGCACCGGGCTGCCGGTGCTGGAGATCGGCACCTACTGCGGCCGCTCGGCGATCCTGCTCGCGGCGGCGGCCCGGGAGGCCGGGACGGTCGCGCTGACCGTCGACCACCACCGCGGCTCGGAGGAGCAGCAGCCCGGCTGGGAGTACCACGACCCGACCCTGGTCGACCCCGAGGTCGGGCTGATGGACACCCTGCCGCGGTTCCGCCGCACCCTGCACGCCGCCGGGCTGGAGGAGCACGTGGTGGCGCTGGTCGGCCGCTCGCCGCGGATCGCCGCGCTGTGGGGGCGCCCGCTGGGGCTGGTGTTCATCGACGGCGGGCACACCGACGAGCACGCGACCGGCGACTACGAAGGCTGGGTGCCGCACCTGGCGCCGGAGGGCCTGCTGGTGGTGCACGATGTCTTCCCGGACCCGGCGGACGGCGGCCAGGCCCCGTACCGGGTGTACCTGCGGGCGCTGGCCGAGGGCTTCGAGGAGATCTCGGTGACCGGCTCCCTGCGCGTCCTGCGCCGCACCGCCCGGTAGCCCGTTCGATCCCCCGGCCCCGCGCCGATGCTCTAACGTCGTGCTGGGGCTGTCGGGCAGGGGTTCGAACGGTACGGTGGCCGCGCAGCACCAGGCAGAGCATCGGCGGACGGTGGGGGCCAGCAGCGACATGACGGACCAGCAGAACAGCGCTCCGGCGGTCTGGGACCCCACCGCGCGCGGCGGCGCCGGCGGCTGGGTGCGCGGCCCGCAGCGCCCGGCCGATCCGCAGCCCGCCCCCGCGGCACCCCAGCCGCCCACCGCACCCCAGCCGCCCGCGACGCCGCAGTCCGCCGCCCACCCCGGCCCGGTGGCCCCGCCGCCCGCGCCCGGCGCCGTCGGCGACCAGGGCCCGCCGCTGGGCGCCCGCCCGTACCTGGCCTCCTCGCCCGGCTACGACCCGCCGACCGCCCGGCTGTTCCCCGGCGCCACCCCGCCGCCCCCGCCCGCCCCGCCCGCGGCCCCGCCGTTCCCCTCCCACGCGGGCCCGCAGCCGCCGGCACCGCAGCAGGCCCCCGGCCACGACTACCTCCTGCAGCCGCCCGCCGCGCCCCCGCAGCCCCCGTACGGCACCCAGCCCGACTGTCCGACCGGCCACGCGGACGACGAGGACCGGCCGACCAACCGCAAGGCCCCGCTGCTGATCGGCTTCGCGCTGCTCCTGGTGCTGGCGATCGGCGGCGGCCTGCTGTTCGCCGTCCGCAGCGGCGGCGACAAGGACGGCCAGGCCGCGCCCGCCCCGGCTTCGGCCCCGGCGACCGGTTCGGACAACCTGCCGCCCGCCCCCGCACCCACGGGTACGGACGGCGCGCCGAGCGCCGCCGCGAACGCGTCCGGCTCGCCCGCCGGCACGCCGTCCCCGACCGCGACCGGCGCCGGTCCGGGCGCCAAGGCCCAGGCCGAGGCGCTGGACAGCCTGCTCAGCGAGGGCGAGAACGCGAAGGCCCCGATCGGCAGCGCCGTCGCCAAGGTGACCAGCTGCCCGTCGAAGGCCGACATCGAGAGTGCCGCCCAGACCTTCGACAGCGGCGCGAGCCAGCGGGCCGCCCTGCTGACCAAGCTCTCCCAGCTGAGCGTCACGGACCTGCCGGGCGGCGCGGACGCCCTGAACTCGCTGAGGTCCGCCTGGCAGCTGTCGGCCGACATCGACAAGGCGTACGCGAGCTGGGCACGCGCCGTCGCCGCCCAGGGCTGCACCGGCAGGGCGCCGGCCACCCCGGACAAGAAGCACGCGGACGAGCTCAACCCGCAGGCCACCCAGGCGAAGACGGACTTCATGACCAAGTGGAACCCGATCGCGAAGAACTACGGTCTGACTCCGCGCACCCAGGACAGGATCTGACCGACCAGTGACCGGTTCCACCCCCCGCCCGCCCCGCCGCTCCGCCCTGCTGCGCGCCACCACGGCCGCGGCCGTGGCCGTTCCGCTCTGCACGGCGGGCTGGTTCGGCTGGCGGGCCCTCGACCACTCCGGCCCGGCGGGCGCCACGGCGGCCCCGGCCACGACGGCCGCGGCCACGGCGGCCACCACGACCCCGGCCCCCGAGCAGCCGAGCCCCGCCGACACCGCGGCCGCGACACCCCTCACCCCTCCGGTCGAGCCGCCGCCCACCACCCCTGCGACCGAAACCCCGACACCGCCCCCACCCGCGCCCGCCGACGCCGCCACCAGCCTGGCCGGCCGCACCGTCCTGCTCGACCCCGGCCACAACCCCGGCAACTCCGCCCACACCGCCGAGATCAACCGCCAGGTGGACATCGGCAACACCCGCAAGGAGTGCGACACCACCGGGACCGAGACCAACGCCGGCTACACCGAGGCCGAGTACACCCTGGACGTCTCCCGCCGGGCCCGC
Organism: Kitasatospora sp. NPDC101235; assembly: GCF_044767505.1. NCBI lineage: Bacteria > Bacillati > Actinomycetota > Actinomycetes > Kitasatosporales > Streptomycetaceae > Kitasatospora > Kitasatospora sp. NPDC101235. The sequence goes on along the minus strand of NZ_JBIWNZ010000001.1, from coordinate 351,835 downwards.
GCCATCCTGGCCGCCCGGGGCGCCAAGGTGGTGCTGGTGCAGGACGGCGACCGCCCGTGGGGCCCGTGCATCGACGAACGCGCCCGCGCGGGCGCCGACGCGCACGCCGACGTCGCGGTCTCGGTGCACGGGGACGGCGGCCCGGCGAGCGGCAGCGGATTCCACGTGATCATGCCCGCCCGGGTGGCGGCCGGAAAAGCGGACAACACGACGATCGTCGCCCCCTCGCACCGGCTCGGCCTGCTGCTGCGCGAGCAGTTCCACGCCGCGACCGGTGAGCCGTACGCGGACTACATCGCCAAGGACGGCCTGGACACCCGCTCCGACCTGGGCGGCCTCAACCTCTCCACGGTCCCCAAGGTGTTCATCGAGTGCGGTAACATGCGCAACTCGACGGACGCGAAGCGGATGACGGACCCTCAGTGGCGCCAGCAGGCGGCCCAGGGGATCGCCGACGCGCTGACCGCGTTCCTGACGACCCAAGAGAAGACCGAAGAGCGGTAAGGAAGTTGGGTCGCGCATCGGCGGAGGACGACACTCCGCCCGGACCGCGCGGTTTGCAACGACTTCGCCCCATTCCCGGTCCCGCCGTGCACCGGCAGGACGGTTGGGCCTAGGCTTCTGGTCCGTTCGGGAGTTTCGACCGGTCAGCCCGACCGCACGAACCACCGTCCACGACACGTCAACGAGGGGAACGTTAGTGAATCTGCGCGCTCTCACCAGGGGAGACGCCGCCGTCGCAGGCGCGGCCGTCCTGCTCTTCATCGCCTCCTTCCTGCCCTACTGGACCGTTGACTGCAGCGGCCGGTACTGCGGGAAAACCTCGCAGAACGCGTGGAGCACCGAGCTGTTCCCCATCCTGCCCTCGATCTACCTGCTGGGCATCGTCGCCGCCGCGCTGATCCTGGTGCAGCGTTTCCAGGGCCCGGCCGCCACCAACCGCCAGGTGCTCGGCCTGCGGCTGGACCAGTGGGGCATCGCGTTCGCCGTGGTGGCGCTGTGGACCTCGCTCTGGTCGCTGGGCGGCGGCCCGTCCGTCGGCAGCATCAGCCACGGCTTCGGCGCCTGGCTCGGCGTGATCTCGCTGATCGTGCTCGCCGGTGCGGCCGCCGCGAGCCCCCTGGTGCCCGCGCTGAAGGCCCCGCTGGTCACCGACCGCCCGGCAGCCGTCCCCGGCCAGTACGGCTACCCCGGCCAGCCCGGTCACCCGGGCGCGCCCCAGCCCGGTCAGTACGGCTACCCGGCCCAGGGCCACGACCCGGCGTTCGGCGGCCAGGGCGGCTACGGCTACCCGGGCGCCGGCCAGCCCCAGCCCGGCCAGCCGACCCCGGCCGCCCAGCCGCACGACGCCGCCCCGGCCCCGCAGCCGGCCCCGGCCGCGCAGCCGCAGGCGGCCGCCCCGGCGGCGGACTTCCAGCCGTTCTGGTTCGCCGTCCCGGCCCCGCGCCAGCTGGCCCCGAAGGACAACCCGGCCGGCGCCCCGGTCGGCGAGATCGTTCCGGGCACCTGGTACCTGGCCGTCGAACAGCGCGGCACCGCGCTGGTCGCCCAGCTGCCGGACGGCAACCAGGGCGTGCTGGCCGACACCACGGGCATCCAGCGCGGCTGACGCCCCCGGAGCACACCGACGTCGGGCACGCACCCGTCCTCGGACGCACATGCAAAAGGGACGGGACCGGAGAACCGGTCCCGCCCCTTTTGCATGTGCGCTGCGCTCAGCAGCAGTCCTGGACCACCAGCCCGGCGGGCAGCTGCTCCCCGCCGAAGACCGAGACCGTCGCCGGGTCCCCGCCGAGCGCGGCCACCGCGAGCAGCAGCGCCCCGGCCGTCCAGGTGGTGCGCTCCTGCGGCCAGATCGCGTCGTCCTCGAAGACGTACCCGGTCCAGTAGGAGCCGTCCTCGTGCCGCAGGTGCTTCTGGATCCAGCGCAGGATGTCCACCGCGCGGTCGGACTGGCCGATCGCCCAGAGCGCGAGCGCCAGCTCGGCGCTCTCCCCGCCGGTCACCCACGGGCGGTCGCTGACGCAGCGCACGCCGAGGCCGGGGACGACGAAGCGCTCCCAGTCCCGCTCGATCCGGGCCACCGCCGCCTCACCGCGCAGGCCGGTGCCGAGCACCGGGTAGTACCAGTCCATCGAGTAGCGGTCCTTGTCCAGGAACCGCTCGGGGTGGTGGGCGACGGCGTGCCCCAGCTGCCCGGCCGCGAGCTCCCAGTCGGGCTGCGGCTCCTCCAGGTACTCGGCGATGGCCAGGCCGCAGCGCAGCGCGTGCAGGATGCTGGACGAGCCGGTGAGCAGCGCCTCGTCGGTGGCGGTGCCGTCCTCGTCGATGCGCCAGGCGATCGGACCCCCGGGCAGCCGCAGCCCGACGATGAAGTCGAGGGCGCGCCGGGCGACCGGCCAGATCCACTCCAGGAAGGTGTCGTCACCGGTGCTGAGGTGGTGGTGCCAGACCCCGACCGCGATGTACGCGCAGAAGTTGCTCTCCTTGGCCCGGTCGGTGACCACGCCGTCGGTGTAGCCGGCGTACCAGGAGCCGTCCGGGTTCTGGGCGGCGGCGAGCCAGCGGTAGGCGGCCTCCGCGGCGGCGTGCTCGCCGGCCGTGTCGAGGGCCATCGCGGCCTCGGTGTGGTCCCAGGGGTCGAGGTGGTGGCCGGCGAACCAGGGTATGGAGCCGTCGGGGCGCTGCTCGGCCAGGATGCTGCGCACGGTGTCGGCGGCCTGCTCGGCGTCGAGCACCCCGTCGAGCAGCAGCACCTCGGGGACGGCGGCGGTCATGCCTGTGCCCGCTGGGGCTCGGCGCGGTTGGGCTTGGAGGCGTACGCGACGAAGCTCTTGCCGATCACCGGGTTGAGCGCACGCTCGGCGGCCTTGGTGAGGCGGCTGATCACCGGGGTGCCGACGATGTCCCAGACCAGCAGCTGGTGGTACGCCTTGACCGGCAGCGCCTTGTCGTTGTCGACGCCGACGGCGCACTTGATCCACCAGTACGGCGAGTGCAGCGCGTGCGCGTGGTGGGTGCCGTACGGCTCCAGGCCGGCGTCCTTGAGCTTGCCGAGCAGCTCGTCGCCCCGGTAGATCCGGATGTGGCCGCCCTCGACCTCGTGGTACTCGTCGGACAGCGCCCAGCAGATCTTCTCCGGCAGCCAGCGGGGCACGGTGACGGCGAGCAGGCCGCCCGGCTTGAGGACCCGGAACATCTCGTTGAGCACGCCCTTGTCGTCCGGGATGTGCTCCATCACCTCGGAGATGATGATCTTGTCGAAGTACTCGTCCTCGAACGGCAGCGCCAGCGCGTTGCCCTGCATCGCGACCGCCGACGCACCCTCGGGGGCCTCACCGGCCTGCTCCATCGCCGCGAACCACTTCCCGACCTCGGCGATCTCCTCGGCGTTCTGGTCGAGGGCGATCACGTTGGCGCCGCGGCGGTAGCACTCGAACGCGTGCCGGCCCCCGCCGCAGCCCAGGTCGAGCACCCGGTCGCCGGGGGCGAGCGGGAAGCGCGAGAAATCGACGGTCAGCACTGCTGGACTCCCATTCCTATTGCTGCCAAGCGTTCATGACGCTTCGTCAGACCACTCAGTCCGTTGCTCGGGGCGCTTGTGCCCGGGAGCGCGCCGCTCGGGCACGCACCGCTCAGGCCACGTACCGCCAGCCCGGCCCCGAGCGGGCCCGGGCGCCGGTGCCGGTGGCGATCGCCGCGCGGTAGGCCTCGGCGGTCAGCTCGGCAGCCCGCTCCCAGGTGAACCGGGCCAGCACCCGCTCCCGCCCGGCCGCGCCGAGCCCGGCCCGCAGCTCCGGGTCGTCCAGCAGCCGGCCGAGCGCGCCGGCCAGCGTGTCCGCCTCCCCCGGCGGCACCGCCAGGCAGGTCTCCCCGTCGGGCCCGGCCACCTCCGGGATCGCCCCGCCGGTGGTGGCGACCAGCGGGGTGCCGGTGGCCATCGCCTCGGCGGCGGGCAGCGAGAAGCCCTCGTACAGCGAGGGGACGCAGGCCACCTCGGCCGAGCGGTAGAGGTCGACCAGCTCCCGGTCGGTCAGCCCGCTGCGGAACTCGATGTGCTCGGCCAGCCCGAAGCGGCGCACCGCCTCGGCCACCGGCCCGTCCTCCTTCTGCGGCTTGCCGACCACCACCAGGTGGGCGTCCCGCTCGGTGCGGACCTTGGCCAGCGCCTCGACCAGGAAGACCAGGCCCTTCAGCGGGACGTCCGCACTGGAGGTGGTGACGATCCGGCCGGGGACCCGCTCGATCTCCTCCGAGGGCGACCAGAGCCGGGTGTCGGCGCCGATCGGCACCACCGAGATCGCGCCCGGCGCGACGCCCAGGTGCTCGGCGATCTCGCGCCGCGAGGTGCCGGACACGGTGATCACGCGGTCCAGCCGGGCGGCGACCCGGCGCTGCATCCGGGTGAAGGCGTACCAGCGGCGCAGCGAGAGCCGCTTGACCCGGGTGGTGGCTGCGTCCAGCTCCAGCTGCCGGTCCACGGTGATCGGGTGGTGGATCGTGGTGACCAGCGGGAAGCCGTGCCGGGCCAGGCCGAGCAGGCCGTAGCCGAGGGTCTGGTTGTCGTGCACCACGTCGTAGCGGCCCTTGTGGGCGGCCAGGTACTGCCGGGCGCGCAGCGAGAAGGTGAGCGGTTCGGGGAAGCCGCCGGTGCGCATGGTGGCGAACTCCAGCACGTCCACCGGGCCGCGGAACTCGTCGCGGGCCGGGGTGCGGAAGGGGTCGTCGGCGCGGTAGAGGTCCAGGCTGGGCAGCTCGACCAGGCGAACCGAGCCGGGGCCGTCGACCTCGTCGAGCACCGGGTAGGGCTGGGCGCCGATCACGTCCACGTGGTGGCCGAGCCTGGCCAGCTCGCGCGAGAGGTGTCGTACGTACACGCCCTGACCGCCGCAGAAGGGGTCCCCGCGGTACGACAGCAGGGCAATCCGCAGCGGCTGCGCGGTCATCCTGGGCCCTCTTCTCTAGCTGCTCTCGGTGCTGCCGGTCGTGCGTCCGGTCGCTAAAGTAGATCAGGTTTCAGTGGCTGTGGAACTCGTCATCGAACGCGTGAACAATGAGAGACCTCGAAGATACCGGCCCGTAGCTTTTCCTCAGGAGCCAGGGCTGGTGATTCCCGCCACGCCGAATCCTGCCGACCACGTGGAGCACACCGCCACTCTCGCCCGCCCGGGAGCCCCCTTGCCGCCGCCCTCACCGTCAGCCTCTCCCTCCCCCCTGCCGCCGGTTCCGCCTCCGGGCGAGCCGCCGCTGACCGCTCGCCAGGCCGAGCGGCGCCGGCGCATCCTGCGGGCCGCCACCGCGCTGGCGGTGCGGGGCGGGTACGAGGCGGTGCAAATGCGGGAGGTCGCGGAGAGCGCGCAGGTCGCCCTCGGCACGCTCTACCGGTACTTCCCGTCCAAGGTGCACCTGCTGGTGGCGGTGATGCTGGAGCAGCTGCAGGGCCTCCACGAGCACATCCGGCGGCACCCGCCGACCGACGTCGAACCGGCGCTGCGGGTCGCCGACACCCTCACCCGGGCCTTCCACGCGCTGCAGCGCGAGCCCCTGCTGGCCGAGGCGATGGTCCGGGCACTGTCCTTCGCGGACCGGTCGGTCGGGGCCGAGGTGGACCAGGTCAGCGCGGCCACCGGACAGCTCATCCTGGACGCCATCGGCCAGTCCGGACCGCCCACCGAGAGCCAGCGCGCGGCCGTGCGGGTGATCGAGCACACCTGGCACTCGGCGCTCGTCGCCTGGCTCTCCGGCCGCGCCTCGATCGCCGAGGTCCGGGCCGACCTGCACACCGCGGCCCGGCTGCTCACCCTGCCGTGAACCGGCCGCCCGCCCTGCCCCGGGACGCCTCCGACTGGAACCTGTTCCTGCCACGGCCGGGCCGCCCGGCGCGCTCCGGCGGCTAGAGTCGACGGGCAGCACAACTCCATCCCGTTCCTCCCCCGGGGAAAGCCGGTGCGAATCCGGCGCTGACCCCGCAGCCGTGAGTCCGGCGCCGCACCCGGCCGCCGGGCGAGTCGGAGCGCCCGGGGAGGGGCGAGCGGCCAGTCCGGACGCACGCGCCCGGCACCGTCGAGGACTACGGAACGGCCCCGCCCGGGCCACCACCGCTCACCGAAAGGCACACCCGCACCATGCTGACCGCCGCCCGCCTGGGCGCCGCCGCCCTGTCCGCCGCACTGCTCACCGGCCTCGCCGCCGGCCCGGCCCTCGCCGAGGTCCCCACGCCCGCCATCCCGGACGGCCTGTACGGCAAGAGCGACCCGACGTACGACGGCGTCTGGCGGCAGTCCCTCGCGCTCACCGCGTTGACGGCGGGCAAGGTCACCCCGGCCGACTCCGCGGTCGGCTGGCTCACCGGCCAGCAGTGCGAGGACGGCGGCTGGCCTTCCTACCGGGCCGCCGGCACCGCCTGCGACGCCAAGTTCGAGGACAGCAACGCCACCGCCGTCGCCATCCAGGCCCTGGTCGCCCTCGGCGGGCACCAGGAGGCCGTCGACAAGGGCGTCGCGTGGCTCAAGGCCAACCAGAACGCCGACGGCAGCTGGGCCTACAACCCGGGCAACCCGGGCGACGCCAACTCCACCGGCCTCGCCGTCAACGCGCTGTTCGCCACCAGGACCGACCCTGCGGGCGTCGCCAAGGCCGGCAAGTCCGCCTTCGACGGGCTCGCCCTGTTCCAGCTCGGCTGCGCCGCCCCCGCCGACCAGCGCGGCGCCTTCGCCTACCAGACCGACCCGGCCGGCGGCGCCCTCACCCCGAACGCCCTGGCCGGCGGCCAGGCCGCGCTCGCCGCCGGCGGCGGCCACCTGCCGGTCGCCACCTCGGTGCACGCCGACGCCGCGCCCAAGGCCCTCGCCTGCGACGCCGCGGCCGCCCCGGCCCCGGTTTCGCACGCGGACTCCGGCGAGGCCGTCGGCGCCTACCTCACCGCCCAGCTCGCGGCGGGCGGCGACCACCTCAGCCTCACCACCCCGGGCGCCGCCCCCACCCCCGACTACACCGCCACCGCCTGGGCCGCCCTCGCCCTCACCCAGAGCGGCCACCCCCAGCAGGCCGCCGGCGCCGTCGACTGGCTCGCCAAGGAGGGCGCCACCTGGACCAAGGGCGGTACCGACGCCGGCGCCACCGCCACCCTCCTGCTGGTCTCCCAGGCCGCCCACCGCGACACCGCCGCCCTGACCGGGCAGCTCACCGCCCTCGGTCCGACGCCCAAGGCCACCGAGGCCCCCGCCGCCAAGACGTCCGCCCCGGCGGAGAAGGCGGAGAAGAAGGACGACGGCATCGGCCAGTACTGGTTCATCGGCGTCGGCCTGCTCATCGGCGTCGGCGGCGGCCTCCTGCTCAGCTTCCAGCGCAAGCGCAACGCGCACCTCTGATGCGTCCCGCACCCCACCGCGCCCCGGGCGGCCCGGGCCCCGCCGCGGCCGACCGCACCCGAACCGGCCGGACCCGGTCCCTCGCCGCACTGCTCCTCCCCCTCCTCGGGGCGGTGCTGCTGCTCGCATCCGCCGCGCCGGCGCAGGCCGCCGGGTACCGGTACTGGTCGTTCTGGCGCGGCACCGAGGACAGGAGCTGGACGTACCAGCAGCAGGGGCCCGCCGTCGCGGTGCCGCCGGACGGGGCGGTGGACGGGTGGCGGTTCGCGTTGAGCCCGGACGGCGGGCGGGACGCAGCGAAGCCCCGGACGGCCGGGAGCTTCGCCGAGATCTGCGCGGACACGCCCGCGCAGGAGGGACGCAAGCGGGTGGCCGTCGTGCTGGACTTCGGGACCGCCGAGGACGCCGGTTCGTCCACCGCCGCGGTGCCCGGGCAGCGGACCGCCTGTGCCGGTGTCACGCCCCGCGCCACCTCGGCCGAGGTGCTGGCCGCCGTCGCCCCGCCGCTGCGCTACGACACCAACGGGCTGCTGTGCGCCATCGCCGGGTACCCGAAGGCGGGCTGCGGCGACCAGGTCGGTGCGGCCGGCGCCGCCCAGCCGGGCGCCGGTGCCACGTCGAACGACCACGGCAGCGGCCCGGACGTCGGGCTGATCGCCGGTGGTGCGCTCGTCGCCGCCCTCGCCGGCGGCGCCGTCTGGCAGGCCCGCCGCCGCCGTCACCCCTGATCCCCCACCCCTGGACGACCAACCGTGAGCAGCACCGCCCGTAGCACCCGGCCGCCCGTCGGCCCCCGTCAACTGCATCCCGGGGCCTGGTGGTTGTGGGCACTCGGGCTCGGAGCGGCGGCCACCCGCACCACCAACCCGGCGATCCTGCTGCTGCTCGTCGCCGTCGCCGGGTACGTGGTCGCGGCCCGGCGCGGCGATGCGCCCTGGTCGCGCTCGTACGGGGCGTTCCTGCGGCTGGGCCTGCTGGTGCTCGGCATCCGGCTGGTGTTCGCGGTGTTCCTCGGCTCGCCCGTCCCCGGCACCCATGTGCTGTTCACACTGCCCGAAGTCCCGCTGCCCGCCTGGGCGCAGGGCGTGCGGATCGGCGGCCGGGTCACCGCCGAGGGGCTGCTCGCGGCGCTGTACGACGGGCTGCGGCTGGCCACCCTGCTGATCTGCGTCGGCGCCGCCAACTCCCTGGCCAGCCCGGCCCGCCTGTTGCGCGCCCTGCCCGGCGCGCTCTACGAGGCGGGCGTGGCGGTGGTGGTGGCGATGACCTTCGCGCCGAACCTGATCGCGGACGTCCGCCGGCTGCGCGCCGCACGGCGCCTGCGCGGCCGCACCGACAAGGGCGTCGCGGCCGTGCTGAGCGTCGGACTCCCGGTGCTGGAGGGCGCGTTGGAGCGGTCCATCGCGCTGGCCGCCGCGATGGACACCCGGGGCTTCGGCCGCACCGCCGACGTCCCGCACCGGCTCGCCCGGGCGACGGCCGCGCTCACCCTGGCCGGACTGCTCGGAGTCTGCCTGGCCGCGTACGGGCTGCTGACGGCCGGTGGCGCGGGCTGGGCGCTGCCCGTCCTGCTGCTCGGCCTGGCCGCCGCCTCCGCCGGACTGCTCCTCGGCAGTCGACGGTCCGTCAGGAGCCGCTACCGGCCCGACCCCTGGGCACTCCCCGAGTGGCTGACCGCCGGGTCCGGGGCGGCCGTGGCGGCCCTCACCACCTACCTGGCCGCGCAGGACCCGGCCGCCTTCGCCCCCACCGTCGTCCCGCCGACCGTCCCCGCGCTGCCGCTGGCCGCCGTGCTGACCGTCCTGCTCGGCCTGGTACCGGCGTTCGCCGCCCCGACCCCGCCCCGGAGGGCATCGTGATCACCTTCGAGCAGGTCTCCGTCCGGTACGCGGACGCCGCCGCGCCCGTCCTGAACGGCGTCGACCTCACCGTCCCCGAGGGCGAACTCTGCCTGCTGGTGGGCCCGTCCGGCTCCGGCAAGTCCACCCTGCTGGGGACGGTCAGCGGCCTGGTGCCGCACTTCACCGGCGGGGTGCTGCACGGCCGGGTCACCGTCGGAGGCCGGGACACCCGCGAGCACCGGCCGCGCGAACTCGCCGACCTGGTCGGCACGGTGGGGCAGGACCCGCTGGCGCACTTCGTCACCGACACGGTCGAGGACGAACTCGCCTACGGCATGGAGTCCCTGGGCCTGCCGGGCGACGTGATGCGCCGCCGGGTCGAGGAGACCCTCGACCTGCTCGGCCTCGCCGACCTGCGCGACCGTTCGCTGACCTCCCTCTCCGGCGGCCAGCAGCAGCGCGTCGCGATCGGCTCCGTACTCACCGTGCACCCGCGCGTGCTGGTCCTGGACGAGCCCACCTCGGCGCTCGACCCGGGCGCGGCCGAGGAGGTGCTGGCCGTCCTCCAGAGGCTGGTGCACGACCTCGGCACCACCGTGCTGCTGGCCGAGCACCGGCTGGAGCGGGTCGTCCAGTACGCCGACCAGGTGCTGCTGCTCACCCCCGACGCCCCGCCCGTCCTCGGCGAGCCCGCCGAGGTGATGGCCCACTCCCCGGTGCACCCGCCGGTGGTCGGCCTCGGCCGGCTCGCGGGCTGGCGGCCGCTGCCGCTCTCGGTCCGCGACGCGCGCCGCAAGGCCGCCCCGCTGCGCGCCGAACTGGACGGCCGGGCACCGTCCGCCGCCGTCGCCAGGCCCGCCGAGCCGATCGCCGGCACCGACCGCCTCGTCGTGCGGCGCGGCCCCGTCCCGGCGCTGCGCGGCGTGGACCTCGCGCTCCACCCCGGCGAGATCACCGCCCTGATGGGCCGCAACGGCGCCGGCAAGTCCACCCTGCTGGGCAGCCTGGTCGGCCTGCACGCCCCCGCCTCCGGCAGCGTCAGGGTCGGCGGCCGCACCCCGCACCGGACCCGGCCCGCCGAGCTGATCCGCGAGGTCGGCCTCGTCCCGCAGGACCCGCGCGACCTGCTGTACGGCGAGTCGGTCGCCGCCGAGTGCGCCGCGGCCGACACCGACGCGGGCGCCGCCGCCGGTACGTGTCGCGCGCTGGTCGAGCGCCTGCTGCCCGGCATCGCCGACGACGCCCACCCGCGCGATCTCTCCGAGGGCCAGCGGCTCACCCTCGCCCTCGCCGTCGTGCTCACCGCCCGGCCCCCGCTGCTGCTCCTGGACGAGCCGACCCGCGGGCTCGACTACGCCGCCAAGGCCCGGCTGGTGGAGATCCTGCGCGGCCTGGCGGCCGAGAACCACGCCGTGCTGCTCGCCACCCACGACGTCGAGCTGGCCGCCGAACTCGCCCACCGCACGGTGATCCTGGCCGAGGGCGAGATCGTCGCGGACGGGCCGACGGCGGAGGTGGTGGTCTCCTCCCCGGCCTTCGCCCCGCAGGTCGCCAAGGTGCTGGCGCCGGGGCCGTGGCTCACCGTGCACCAGGTCGCGGAGGCGCTGGACGCATGAGCACTCGCCCCGTCCCACTGGGCCGCCGGTCGATAACGGCGCTGGTGTCCGTCTCCTTCGTCGGCGTCGCCGCCTTCGGCTGGCCGCTGCTCGCCTCCACCAAGTCGGCGCTGGTCGGCCACTCCACGGACGCGCCGTGGCTGTTCGCGCTGCTGCTGCCGCTCCTCCTCGCCGTCGTCGTCGCCCAGATCTCCGAGGGCCGCTCGGCGGGCGGCGGCGCGCCCGGCCTGGACGCCAAGTCCGTGGCCCTGCTGGGCGTACTGGCCGCGGCGGGCGCGGCGCTGCGGCCGCTCGGCGCGGGGACGGCGGGGCTGGAGCCGATGTTCTTCCTGATGGTGCTGTCCGGGCGGGTGCTCGGCCCCGGCTTCGGCTTCGTGCTCGGTTCACTGTCGATGTTCGCCTCCGCGCTGCTGACCGGCGGGGTCGGGCCGTGGCTGCCGTTCCAGATGCTCGCCATGGGCTGGGTCTGCCTGGGGGCCGGGCTGCTGCCGGGCGCCGCGACGCTCCGCGGCCGCCGCGAACTCGTGCTGCTGGCGGGGTACGGGGCCACCGCGTCCCTGCTGTACGGCACGATCATGAACCTCCAGGGCTGGCCGTACATCGGCGGCCTGGCCGGCTCCATCTCCTTCGTCCCCGGCGACCCGCTGCCCGCCAACCTGGTCCGCTTCGCCGCCTACTGCCTGACCACGTCGCTGGGCTGGGACCTGCCGAGGGCGGTGCTCACCGTGGTGCTGTGCCTCACCCTCGGCACCCCCGTCCTGCGCGCCCTGCGCCGGACCACCCGCCGCGCCGCCTTCGACGCCCCGGTCACCTTCCGCCCGCCGGAGTCGTGAGCCGCCGGGAACGGCGGAAGTAGGCGTTGGTCACCGGGAGGAACATCAGCACCACCGCGGTGAGCACGGCCCCCACGTGCACGCCCCGGCTGGCCGCGAAGGCCAGGTCCATCGGCCCGGCCTGCGCCCACTCCCAGCTCAGCGAGCGGCCCCGGGCCAGCGCCTGGATCGGCGACACCACCATCGACGCCGTCCCCAGAACGCCGAGGCCGAACGCCAGCGCGATCCGCGCCCAGCCCCGGCCGCGACGCATCTGCCGCGCGACCAGGAGCGCGGCGGTGAAGACGGGCAGTCGCACCGCCAGGCCCACGACGATCTCCCCCGCCGAGCCCGAACCACCGGCCAGCATCCTGCCGACCGCCAGAACGGTCTCGAACGCCCCGGCGGCGACGGCCGTGACCCACAGGGCGAAGGCCACCCGCACCGGCCCGGGCGGGCACTCGGATCGGCTGATGGACAACGGCTTCTGCTGCGTGGCCTGGGACATTTCGAGCCTCGATCCTTGACGGGGAGTCAGATCCTTGCGACGCACCCGATCCTCCTCGCCCGCCTCGGTCGCGACCCTCCTGCTGACCGGCGAATCCCCCGGGGGGCTGTCCCTACCCCGCTGCCGCCCGGCAGGCCCCGCACACCTGCCCGGGCCCGGCCACGGGCCGCCCGCACAATCCGCTGCGCCCGGGGCACTCGTGCCTCCTCGGGCCGTCGCCCGCCTGTCGGGGTGCGGGAACGGCGGGCAGCTTGGCGATCCGCGCCGCCACGATCGCCCCGACGCTGTGGGTGACCTTGTCCGGCAGGGGCGCCGCGATGATGCCTGCCAGCGCCTCCCGCGTCCACCCACCCGCCAGCAGCCCCTCCACCCGCGCGGCCTGGTCGCACAGCGGCTTGCCCGCCAGGGCCATCCGCGGCTCCCGGCGGCCGAGTTCGAGCAGCAGCGCCATGCCCGCCGTCAACTTCTCGGGTGGACGGACGGAAGGCTCTTCCACGTCCTTTGTTTTCGGTTCCTTGGAAGGGCTTCCCGCCCTCCCGACACCTGGCACGCCTGGAGCTGGAACACCGGCGGCCGGGGGTGCGGGAAGCGGCGGCACGGTTTGCACCGCTTTGCCCGTCACCGGCACCTCGTGCACCGCGACGACCGTCCGCACCTGCCCGGTCTGCGGGTCCCGCAACGTACGACGCACGTAGTGCCCCGCCGCCTCCAACTCCCGCAGCGCCCGCGCCACCGTCGTCCGCCCCTCCACGCTCTTGGCGGCGAGCGTACGGACGTCCTCGCGGGCGCCGTCCGGCAGGCTGAGCAGGTAGCTCAGGAGCCCGCGCGCGGCCCAACTCAGCGAGTGCTTACGGACGACGTGGCCGTTGTCGAGGATCGTGTATCCGGGCGCGTGCTGAGGGATACGATGAATCTGCATTCGGGAGTCCTTTGCTCCTGGTGCCAAACCCCGGGGTGTTGGCGCACCGCCGGGGATCACTTTTGCTCACGCACCGAGCGCCCCTTGGAGCACCCGGCACGGCAATATTCACCGTAATGCCGTAACACTCCATCAAACTTCCGCCCGCATCACCCATTCGGGCGGCGCGAGCGCGCACAGTCCGGCGCGCCCCGGGCTCGCAAGCCTGGGGCGCGCTTCACACCGCCTCATCCACCGACCACACGCTCCGGCTCGTCCAGCCACACCCGGTGCTCGCCCTCGACGGTGACGGTCAGGCCGAACCGAGCGAGGCCCGGCTCGCCCTGGCGCCGCCACCAGGCGTGGGCGGCGGTCACCTCGTCCCACAGGTTGCGGGGGCCGGACTGCGAGACGGCGTGCCTGCCGTCCCAGTCGGCGAGGCGGCAGTGGGCGTACGAGACCCCGTCCCACACCTCGAACCGGCCGGTACCGAAACGGTCGTAGCCCGCCCACACCTCCTGCCGGAACAGGCCCGGCAGTCGCAGCCCGATCGCGAAGGCCGCGTCGGTGTGGGCGGCCACGGCGGCGGGGTCGAGTTCGGACGGGCCGTGCCGGACGTCCTCGATCTCGAACTCGCCGCTCCCGGGGCGTTGGTCCCGCACCCACATGAAGGCGACGTCCTCGACGAACGGCCCGCTCGCAGAACGGCCGTCGTCGGCGACGGTGAGCTTCAGCAACCCGCCGTTGCAGAACGCCGTGCCGTACGGGACGACGATGACGCCGCCGGGCGCCGTCTGCTCGATCAGCGCCCCGGGGACGCGCTGCACGGCCGCGGTGACGTGAACCCGGTCGTACGGCGCGTCCGCCGGATGGCCGAGCATTCCATCGCCGACAACGGTCCGGGCCGGCAGGCAATGTGCCACCAGGCGGCACCACGCGGCACCGGACAGTTCAGGGTCCAGCTCCATGGTGGTGACGTTCTCCGCTCCGAGCCGGCGGGCCAGCAACGCGGCCGTCCAGCCCGCGCCGGTGCCGATGTCCAGCACCCGCATGCCGTCGGCAACCTGGAGGTGTCGGAGCATCCGCGCCACCACGGTCGGCATCGAACTGGACGAGGACGGCGTGCTGCCGTCCTCGTCCAGCCGGGTCACGAGCGGGATGTCCGAGGCGACCAACTCGCCCCACTCGACCGGGCGTTCCGTCCGGTCGATCCACTCACCCCCGTGGTGGATCAGGTCCGGAACGAACAGTCGCCGGGGCACGGCCCGGAACGCCGGTTCCCAGTCGACCGACAGCGCCCCGGACTCCCGGAGCGCGTCGGTGAGCACGTTCCACTCCACGCGGCATTCCCCCTCAAGGCTTCGACGGCTTGGGCAGGTTGGTGGGCGGCGCGTCCCGCTTGCCGTCCTGCGACGCCGTGTCCGGCTTCCCGGAGTGGCTGCCGCCCTTGCCTCCGCCCGCCGTACCGGGCCCGTCGCTGCCGGGCCCTCCGCCGTGCTTGCTCATGTTCCGTTCCTTTCGACGTGCTGGAGATCGTGGTCGCCGGTCTACCGGTCCGGCGGGCGGGGCGTGCGCGGGCCCGCCGGCTTCGGCGGGGGCGGTTTCGGCTCGGGCCAGGACATGGCAGTGCTCCTTCCAAGGCGGAAAACGGAGGAATAGGCGATCCCGGCCGCGCCGCCGGGCCGGGGTCTTCGCGGGCCTGGAGGCCGTTGACGATGACCGCAACATGGCGTTTCACGGGCAGAGCCCTTCCAGTTCGTGAAGGAACTCAGTCGGCGTGAGTCGAGTACAGCCCAACTCGCGGTCGCCGAACAGGCATTGTCCGTAGTCCCGGGGTTGTCCCGCCGTCGCCGGCAGTAGGCTCTCGGTCACTGTCGATGATGGGATTGACCCCGTGGACGACCTGACCCGGCACCCCCTCGCCTACGCACGCGAACTGCGCGGCTGGTCGCAGAGCGACCTCGTCGCGGAGCTGAACAAGGCCGCCCGCCGTCACGGACTCCTCTCCGGTGCCGACAAGACGGCCATCAGCCGGTGGGAGCACTGGCGCAAGACGCCGAACATCGACTCCCAGCTCCTCATCGCCGAGGCCTTCGAAGTCCCGCTTACGGACATGGAGGCGTACGGCTGGCCCTACTGGCTGCCCGGACGTGACGAGCCACTGCCACTGGGCGCCACCCACACCGTTCGAGCACTCCACGACGCACAGAGAGCCGCCATGGACCGCCGCAGCTTCATGACCTTCAGCGCGATCTCGCTGGGCGGCCTGGCCGCCCAGTGGGCCGTCGCCGAGCCCGAACGCCTCACGTCGGCCCTGAACGGCAAGCAAGTGGACGGCGAACTCGTGGACTGGCTGGAGGACACCAGCAGGAAGCTGACGGCCCTGCCCACCGAACAGCGGCAGCACACCGTCCGACTGATGGATGCCCACCTGGCCACCGTCACGGGCCTCATCAAGGAAGGCCGCTACGTCGAGAGGACCGGCCGCCGCCTCCACCAACTGGCCGCCTCGCTCGCCACCACCTGCGGCTGGCACCGCTTCGACCAGGGCCGACACTGGGCAGCCGGAAAGCTCTGGGAGGCCGCTCTGCAATCCGCGAACGCCGCGGGCGACCGCGACCACGGTGCCGGAGTACTGTCCGACTTCGCCTACCAGGCCAACTGGCTCGGCAAGGCGAAAGTCTCCATCGATCAGCTCGGCCACGCCCTGTCCGGCGTCTCCCACCCCACCGCCCGATCCCTGCTCCTCCTCCGCCGCGCCAGGGCCCACGCGGCACTTGGCGACCACTCCGCCTGTTACCGGGACCTGTCCGACGCCGAATCCGCCCTCGCCGTCGAAGCCGCCGACCTCGCACCCGGGTGGTGCGCGTGGATGAGCCCCGCCGACCTGGCCGTGGACTCCGGCCAGTGCCTCCTGGACCTCGGCCGGACGGACGAAGCCCATGCCCAAATGGCGGAGGGGATGGCACTGCTGCCCCGCGCCAGGGACAAGACACGCGGCATCTTCCTGACCTACCAGGCCCGAAGCCACCTGAAGGCCAAGGACATCGAGCAGGCCGTGTCCGTCACCAGCGAGTCGCTCGACCTGGCCACCCGCATCGGCGCGCCTCGCTGCGTCACCCTGGTCCGCGAGCTCGCGCCGGCCTTCAAGCCCTACCGCCAGGTCGACGGCGTCCCCGAGTTCCTGGAACGCCTGCGGGCCAGTTGAGAGCACCTCATCGGAACCGGAGCGAGCTTTCTTCCACACCCCCGACCGGTTCAGAGCACCGCTTGTCCCGCTCGCCCTCCGCGTCCGCGTCGCTCTCTCGCCCGAGCCCGCACGGGGACCACGTATCCGGATCTCCTCCCGTAGCGTTGGTTTCCTTTCAGAGGAGGCGTGTTGAGCGAGTTGGCTTCCTCCCTGCGCTAAGGCACGGGGATTCCGGCCGTGCTTGCCGCGCGGGGGCTTCGCCCCGTGCGTGCGCGCGTCGCCGGTGGTTGGCGTTTCACGGACCGCCTCGTGGCGAGGTCTCCACGCCCTGACACCGCATGCCCTGCGGCGTTGAGGATGTCCACCAGTGCGTTCGCGGTGGTCAGTGTGTGGGCGGTCTGGGCGCAGAAGTCCGCGCGGCGGTGGCGGATGCGGCCGGTGATCGCGTTGATCTTCGCGAGCACGGCTCGGCGGCGGTTGCTGCCGCGCGTGCACCGGGCGAGTTGCTGGTGCAGGCGGCGCAGTCGTTTCGTCTCGCCGGTCGTGGCGTACGCGCGGTTGTGGAAGGTGCCGTCGCTGGTCGTCGCGGCTACCTTCACGCCCCGGTCCACGCCGACTGCCCGGTCCGGCAGGGCGTGCCGCTGCGGTGTGTCCTTGCCGTCTTCCACCAGGAACGACACCATCCAGTGCCGCCCATGGCGGGTGACGGTCGCCGATCGCACCTTGCCGCCCAGGGGCCGGGACCAGCGAAAGCGCACCCAGCCGAGCTTGGGGAGCTTCGCCCGGCCCCACCTGCGGCCGATCCGCTCCACCGTGATCAGGTTCCCCGCCGGGAACCGGAACGACGGCGACCAGCGGGCCTTCGAGCGCCACCGGACCCTGAACGTCCCGTGCTCGCGGCACGCCCGGTCCAAGTCCCGCAGGGTCTGCCGCAACACATGCGACGGCGCATCCCCGAGCCACGGAAACTCCCGCTTCGCCTCCACCAGCTCGGCGGCCTGCGGCACGTAGTCCATCCACGCACCCCGCCGCCGATACTCCCGCCGCTGCTCCAACGCGGTGTTCCACACCACCCGGCAGATGTCGCCGAACATCTCACACAACCCGGCCTGCGTCGAGTCGAGTTCAAGCCGGTACCGACGCCCGGACAACATGGCGAAACACCCCCTTCGGAAGCTGCGATCAACCTAGCCCACGCCACTGACAACGCAGCGAATCGCGCCGCTTCGCGGCTCCGGCACAGCAAGAGCCAACCCCCAGCTGAAGCAGGGGTCTGCACTCAAGAATTCAGATCATCCTCATGTCCGACCCGAAGGTCGCCGCAATCCCCGTCGCAAACTGCGACGAGCCGCTGCTGGACGTACGGGCCTGTAGCGGGCTACTCGTCGACGAGCGCAAGCAGGACGGCACCGGCGCGCCTTCGCGCGCCTGCGGGCCGGCGTTCTGGACCTTGCTCGACGCGCAGGCGGCGCTGCCCGACGGCCTGCGGCTGCTGTTCGTCGAGGGCTTCCGTCCCCCGGCCCTCCAGAGCCGCTACTTCGACGAGTACGCCGCCGAGTTGCGAGCCGCGAACCCCGACTGGTCGGACGACCGGATCAGGTCGGCGGCCAGCCGCTACGTCTCGCCGCCGGAGATCGCGCCGCACAGCGCCGGGGCCGCCGTCGACCTCACCCTCGCCGACGCCGACGGCCGTGAGCTCGACCTCGGCACCAGGGTCAACGCCAACCCCGAGGAGAGCGCGGGAGCCTGCTACCCATGCCGAGAACATCGGCGCGCAGGCCCGCGCCAACCGGCGGCTGCTCAGCGGCGTCCTGACCGGCGCCGGCCTCGTCAACTACCCCACCGAGTGGTGGCACTGGTCGTACGGGGACCGCTACTGGGCGCTGGCCACCGGCGCGCCGTCCGCGCTCTACGGACCGGCGCACCGGTAACCGGCAGCCGGCACGACACGCGGCGGGCGGAGCCCTGCCGATCGGGGCCATGGCCTCGGGCGAAGATGGCGTCGACACCGGCGCAGGCCCGAGGAGCAGAGCGATGACCGAGCAGAACCCCGAGCAACTCCCCGCCGTCGCCGTCGCGATCGTGGTCAAGGACGGCCGGGTGCTGATGGTGCGGCGGCGGGTCGCCGAGGGCGAGCTGTCCTGGCAGTTCCCGGCCGGGGAGGTCGAGCCGAACGAGTCCCCCGAGGCGGCGGCCGTCCGGGAGACCGCCGAGGAGACCGGCCTCCACGTCGCCGCGGCCAGGCTGCTCGGCGAGCGGGTGCATCCGCAGAGCGGGCGGCGGATGGCGTACACGGCCTGCGAGGTGGTCGGCGGCACCGCCATGGTGGTGGACTCCGACGAGCTGGACCGGGTGGTGTGGGCGTCCCACGCCGAGCTGGCCGAGTACGTGCCGTTCCCGCTGTTCCCGCCGGTGCAGGAGTACCTGGACGGCACGCTCGGCGGGTAGGGCGCGGGCAGCAGACGGACCCGCGCGGGAAGTCGGCCCGTCCGACTTCCCACTCAGTGGCAGCTCCCCGCGCAGCTGCCAAGGCCGCGCGTTCCCCGCCGGACGCGGCTACGCGCGACCGCTGCGCGCGCAGGTCGCGCAGCCCGTCCGGTGGCCGGCGAGCGTCGCTTCGAACTGTGCCTTCGTCTGCTCCAGCCGGGTGACGGTACCGCGGGTCGAGTAGCCGGCGAGGCTGCGCAGGACGACCCTTCGGCCCTTGTGGGTCCTGAGCGCCAGCGCCTTCGAGAGGCTGCCGAGGGAACCGGCGTCGGCCAGGTCGACCGAGGCGATCTCGCACCAGGCGATCCGGTGGGTCCACTCCACCGTGCGGCTGGTGACCCCGAAGTCGTCGATGACCAGCCCCATCCGCAGGATTCGATAGAGCATCACCGCCGAGGCGACGCCCATCACCGCGCCGAAGACCCTGGCGCCCCCAGGGTCCTGCGTGACGGCGACCGCGACGAGGAGGCAGACCCCGAAGACCACGGTCATGCCGACGCGCTGCCAGAGACTGAGCGGGATGCGGATCGGGAGGGTGAAGCCATCGGTCACGGCGTGATGGTGGCACCGGGGCCGTCGGCCGTCAACGGCTCCACCACCGCCCCTTCCGCGACAAAAGTTCGACGCTGTGCCCCCGTGTGCCGGAACCTCTCGCGAGCTACTCCGCGAAACAGCATCGCCGATGTCCGGAACTCATCCCGGGCGGACGGGCGTTCGGGTTGGAGACCCCCGCGCCCTGCCCCCGGAAGGAAGCGTGTGACCACCACCTGCGGAGCCCCGTCCGACCGCACCGCACGAGGAGCGCACCGATGAGGCGGGATCCGGTCACCGACGAGACGGTCGCCCGGCTCCGGGTCCAGGCCCGCACCGACCCCGCCTCGGGCCTGCCCGCGCTGGCCGAGGCGCTGCGGGGCCGGGCCTACAACCATCCCAGGCCCGGGCCCGAGGACGCCATCCCGTTCCTGGAGGAGTCCGCCGGCATCTACCGCGCCCTGGTCGCCGACGGCGGCACCGAACACCTGGGCGCCGCCTGCCACGCCCTGTCCTCCCTCGCCCTGCACCACTCCCTGGCCCACGCCGACGACCGAGCCCTCGCCGCCCGGCAGGAGGCGGCCGACCTGGCCCGGCGTGCCGAAGCGGACCAACCGGTACCGGACCTCGGCCGGGCCGCCGTCATGCGCGCCGACCTCGCCCACGGCCTCGCCGAGGCGGGGCGGTTCGACGAAGCCGTGGACGCCGCCCGCGCGGTGGCCGACCGCTCCCGGGCGGTGACCGAGCAGGGCGGAAGCGACCTGACGTGGCGGCTGCTCGACCTCACGCTGATGCTCCGCCTCGCGGACCGCACCGAGGAGGCCGTGGCCGTCGAACACGAGGCCCTCGCCTGGCTGCGCGACGACCGTGCGGAACCGGCCCGCAGCCCCGTCACGGCACTGCGGGCCGCCGGTGCCGCACTGTGGTTCGCCGACCTCGGCGACCCCGGGCAGGCCCACCACCTGCTCGCGGAGGCCGCCCGCTCCTGCGAGCGCCTGCCCGCCCGCGGCAGCGGCGGCAACTTCGGCTTCCACGAAGCCCTGCGGAGCTCGCTGTTCGCCCGCTCCGGGGTGCGGGACGAACAGGCCGCA
Source organism: Kitasatospora sp. NPDC101235 (assembly GCF_044767505.1). Taxonomy (NCBI): domain Bacteria; kingdom Bacillati; phylum Actinomycetota; class Actinomycetes; order Kitasatosporales; family Streptomycetaceae; genus Kitasatospora; species Kitasatospora sp. NPDC101235. The sequence goes on along the minus strand of NZ_JBIWNZ010000001.1, from coordinate 331,491 downwards.
GCCGACGCCCCGGACCCGCTCGCGCTCGGTGTCGACCCGAGCCAACGCCTCCAGCCGGTGCTGGGTCTGAGCCTCCACCACTGGTCCTTCAGCCTGCGTGCGTCCTTCGAGGACGGACTGGACGTCCTCGCGAAGGCCGTCGAGGCCATCACCGGAACGCCCGAGGCCTCCTGCCCGCCGGACGAGGACTGCACGCCCGAGCACACCGACGGCCCGCCGCCCCTGCCGGACGACCGCGACCTGCTCGCCACCCTCGGCACCCTCACCCGGCGGCTCGACCTGCGCCGGGCGGTCCTGGGGGACCACCCGACCTGCTACACCCACCTCACGCTCCCCCGGCTGCGGCGGAGCGTCGAGATCGAACGCCGCCTCCACGCGACGGACCCCGCCGACGACACCCGGCGCCTGGTCAGGGCACTCACCGACCTGGCCATGGCACAACTCGTCCACGGCGACAACGCCGACGCGACCGCCACCCTGCACGAGGCCCACGCGCTCGCCGGCTGAACAGGGCAGTCAGCCACCGATGCCCGTGCGGGCGCCGAACTTGCCGCCGCGGGAGGCCAGTTCCTTGATCATGACCCCGGCGCGTCCGGCGACGTGCGTCCGCCGGAGAGTGTCGTCGCGCCGGGTGAACTGGCCGACCGCGTCGCCCCGGCCGAGGGTGACGGCCCGGGCGATGTAACGCGGTTCGTAGGGCGCGGGCGTGCGACCCGCGAGCAGGCGGCGCAGGTTGTCCACCGCGTGAGCCGCCTGCGGGCCGGCGAGCGCACAGGCGAAGCGGGCGCCGGGGACCGCCGCGCAGTCGCCGATGGCGAAGATCCGCTCGTCGTCGACGCTGCGCAGGGACGCGTCCACGACCGCGCGGCCGTCCTCGTCGACGGTGAGGCCGCTGCGGGCCGCGAGGTCGGGGACGCCCGACACGATCGCCCACAGGGTCAGGTCGGAGGGAAGCGCCACGCCCGACCCGAGGTGCACCGCACCGTCGGCGGCCCGCACGACGCTGTCGTCCACCACCTCGACCCGCAGGCCCGCCAGCCCGTCCCGAACCTTCCGATGCGCCGTGCCGGAGAAGGCCTCGGCCACCGCCGCCCCGACGATCCGCACCCGCAGGTCCGGCCGCGCCTCGGCGACCTCGGCCGCCGTCTCGATCCCGGTCGGACCGCCGCCGACCACCGTGACCGCACTCCCGGCAGGCAGCGCGGCCAGCTCGGTACGGGCCCGCTCCGCGCCCTCCCAGCTGCCCACCGGGACGGTGCCCGGCATCGGCCGCACCGTGCTGCCCACGGCGAGGAACGCCCAGTCGAAGGTGAGGCCCGTCCCGTCGTCGAGGGCGACGAGGCCGTCGCCGATCCGGTCGACGGTGCCGACCTTCAGCGTGGTCCCCGCCCGGAGCATCGACGCGATCGGCGTCGCGGCGGCGCCCGTCCCCGCGACCTGCTGGTGCAGCCGCACCCGCTCCACGAAGTCCGGGCGCGGGTTGACCACCGTCACCTCGGCGGCCCGCACCTTCTTCGCGACCCGGTTCGCCGCGAGCATGCCCGCGTAACCGGCGCCCAGCACGACCACCTTCATCTCGGGTACCACCGTCATCTCGGCCTCCTGCCGACGCGTTGCGTTTTTCGTTCGGTCGGGCAGAAGATGCCGGCGGGCCACGCCGCGTGACACCGGCGCCGGTATGACACAGGTCACACGGTGTGGGGTGTCACGGATCGGCGGGCGCCGGCGTCCTGTGGGAGGCACCAGCCGACCGGAAGGAGACCCGAGATGAGCAGCGAGCACGCGGACGGCCGCCGGCCCGACCCGGCCACCGAGGCGTTCGTCGCCCACCGCAACCTGCTGTTCACCGTCGCCTACGAGATGCTCGGCTCCGCGGTGGACGCCGAGGACGTCCTCCAGGAGACCTGGCTGCGCTGGGCCGGCGTCGACCTCGCCACCGTGCGGGACCAGCGCGCCTACCTGGTCCGGATCGCCACCCGGCAGGCGCTCGGACGGCTGCGCACGATCGGCCGGCGCAAGGAGTCGTACATCGGCCCGTGGCTGCCCGAACCGCTGCTCACCTCGCCGGACGTGGCCGAGCAGGTCGAGCTGGCGGACAGCATCTCGATGGCGATGATGATGGTCCTGGAGACCCTCGCGCCCACCGAGCGGGCGGTGTTCGTGCTGCGCGAGGTGTTCGGCCTCGGGTACGAGGAGATCGCGGAGGCCGTCGACAAGACGCCGGTCACGGTCCGCCAGATCGCTCACCGGGCGCGGGCCCACGTCGCCGCCCGCCGACCGCGCGGCGCCGTCTCGGCCGACGAGGCCCGCACCGCCATCGCCGCCTTCCAACGGGCCGTCGAGACCGGCGACCTGCAGCAGCTGCTGGACCTCCTCGCCCCCGACGTAGTCGCCATGAGCGACGGCGGCGGCGTCAAGCAGGCCATGCCCCGGCCCACCGTCGGCGCCGGGCCGGTGGCCCGCCTGCTGGCCGCCGGCGTGGCGGTGTGGGGACCGCTGGGGACGACGGAGTCCGCCCAGGTCAACGGGCACCCGGCGCTGATCCTGCGGGTCGACGGGGAGATCGACCTGGTGGTGGCGATGCGCCTCGACGAGGGGCGGATCACCGGCATCTACTCGGTGCGCAACCCGGAGAAGCTGACCCACATGAAACGGGAGACGGCGGTGAGCCTCTGAAGCCGCCGAACCGGCCGGAATCCAGGAACGCCCCCTTCCGCCCCCGTACGCTGTCCCGCAGCACCGGGAACGAGGCCGTTCGGGGGAGCCAGTGGAACTACGTCAGTTGCGCGTCTTCGAGGCCGTCGTCGCCCACCGCACCGTCACCGGCGCGGCCGTGGCGCTCGGCCTCGCCCCGTCCTCCGTCTCCGAACAGGTCCGCACCCTCGAACACAGCCTCGGCGCCGAACTGTTCGACCGGGCCAGACGCGACATGACGCTCACCTCGGCCGGGGAACGGCTGCTGCCCTGGTCCCGCCGACTCCTCGACCAGGCCGAACAGGCCCGCCGCGACGTCGTCGCCACCCGGGCCCGCCTGCGCCTCGGCGCCCTGGCGGCCATCGCCGCCACCCACGTCCCGGCCGTCCTAGCGCGTCTCGCCGACCGCCGGCCCGGCCTGGAGATATCCCTGCACACCGACACCGCCCGCGACGGCCTGCTCGGCGGCGTCGCGGCCGGGGCCCTGGAAGCCGCCCTCATCCTCGACTCCCCCGGCCCGCTCGGCGCACTCGGCTTCTACCTGCCGCCCGCCCCGCTCGACCACCTCGACCTCCAGGACGTCCCCCTCGCCCTGGTCGCCTCCCCCACCCACCCGCTCGCCCACGCCACCACCCTCACCCGCGAGCACCTCCGCGGTCACCGCCTCCTCGTCGACACCCCCGCCTGCTCCTACCACCTCGCCGGCGAACGCCTCCTCGGCCACCACGTCCAACGCCTCCACACCGGCGCCCTCCCCGTCACCCGCGCCTGCGCCGAACAGGGCCTCGGCATCGCCCTCCTCCCCGCCTGCGCCGTCCAGGACCACCTCGCCGCCGGCACGCTCGTCCGCCTCCCCCTCGACCTCCCGCCCCTCCGTCTCCGCCTCCTGTGGCGCGCCGCCCGCGACCCCCTCCCGGGCCTCCGTGCCCTCCTCGACGCCGCCGCCTGACCGCCCGAGCCCGCACACAGCCGCGCGCCCCGGGGTTCACGGAACCCCGGGGCGCGCAACTGCCCTTCGGACGTCAGGCCTTGGGGCCCGCGGACTGGACGACCTCGAAGGACCAGAGGGTGGAGCCGGAGGCGGCGGGGCGCTTGGGGGCCTCGCCCTCACCGCCGTGCTGGTGGGCCGCCTTCATGGGGCCCTCCATCCAGGCCTTGAAGGACTCCTCGTCGCGCCAGCGGGTGTAGACGAGGTACTGGTCGGTGCCCTCGACGGGGCGGAGGAGTTCGAACCACTCGAAGCCGTCCGAGTTCTCCACCGCGCCGGCCCGGGAGGCGAAGCGCTGCTCCAGCACCTCGCGCTGCTCGGCCGGTACCGTCAGGACGTTGATCTTGACGACGGACATGGCGCTCCTTCTGCTCCGCCGGGGTCGCTGGTGCGGCCGCCGGTCCGATGACTGCCTACGGGGAGCAGTCTCCTACACCTCACGGCCGGGCGGTCCGCAGGCGCGATGGTTACGGTCGGTAGCGAAGTGCCCATGTGCGAGGAAGGGGCCGGAGTGCCAGCCTGGAGGTAGAGCCCAGAACCCGAGGAACAGGGGAACGGTCATGGGTATCGGTGACAAGTTCCGGGACAAGGCCCAGCAGCTCGAGGATGAGGCCAAGGAGCGCCTCGGCAAGCGGAAGCCTCAGCAGGATGAGGCTCAGCAGAAGGCCGCCGAGAGCCAGCAGCAGGGCCAGCAGAACCTGGACGACCTGCGGGACGACATCGAGGGCGAGCAGTAGCGAAGTCCAGCGAGCGGGGGCGGCCGAGGATGAGTTCTCGGCCGCCCCCACCAGCGTCAGGCTCAGGCGATCCACGGCGGCAGGACGCGCTGGTCGTCGCGCGGGGCGAGGGCGCAGGCACCTTCGGGGGTTCGGGCGTCGGGGTTGTAGGCGTGGGCGGGGGACGGGGAGGCGACGACGGCGGTGAAGCCGGTGTCGGTGGCGACCTGGCGGGCGGTGTCGGCGGGGAGGACGGCGGTGTCGCCGGCGGCGAGGGTGAAGGTCTCCCCCGCCAGGTCGACCCGGGCGGTGCCGGTGAGCAGGGTCCAGACCTGCTCGGTGTCCATGGCGTGCAGCGGGCCCTGGGCGCCGGCGGTCATGTCGACGTGCCAGACGGCGAGCGAGGTGGAGCCCTGGGTGGGCGAGGCGTAGGTGGTCATGCGGGCGTTCGGGGTCTCGGTGCGGCGGGCGTCGGTCCGGCGGATGACGGGCATGGCGAAGGAACCCCCTAAGGTGGACAATGAAGTTGTCCATATCGTCAATGAGGTTGTCTATCGTGTCAAGCGAACCGCCCCCGCCGGGCTTCGAACTGCCGCTGCGCCTGCTGCTCGCCTTCCGGATGACCATCGACGAGCTGCACGAGCGCATCGCCCGCGAGGGCCATCCCGACCTGCGCCCGATGCACGGCTTCGTCTTCCAGGCGATCGGCCCGCACGGCACCACCGCCTCCGAGCTCGGCCGCCGCCTCGGCGTCACCAAGCAGGCGGCGGGCAAGACCATCGACAATCTGGAGCAGCTCGGCTACGTGGAGCGCGCCGCCGATCCGGCCGACACCCGGCGCAAGCTGGTCCGGCTCACCGAGCGCGGGGTGGACTGCCTGCTCCGCTCCGCCCGGATCTTCGACGAACTGCGCGAGGAGTGGTCGACAGCCCTCGGCAAGGAGCAGCTGCGACAGCTGGAGGACGGCCTGCGCCGACTCGCCCCCGGCGACCCGTTCCGCCTCGACACCCCGCGCTGGTTCGGCGCGCCGTAGGCGATCAGCACCCTTGGGGCGTCAGGACTTGGGCATCCCGCTGGTCGCCAGGGTCTGGTTCTTGTACGCCTTCACGCCGGTGATCTCGGCGCCGAACCAGTCCGGCGCCGAGAACGCCTCCGCCTCGGCCTCCGAGCCGAACTCGACCTCGACGGTGCGCAGCCCGGCCAACTCCCCCTGGTAGACGTCCACGTAGACCGTGACGCCGGACGAGTCGAAGGTGTACCGGTCCTTGACCAGCCGGGCCCCCTCGGTGGCCGACCAGAGCTCGGTGAACTCCTGCTCCCCGAGCGCGCGTTCCACCTCGATCCGTACGGGGGCGCCGGCCGAGGACGCCTTGCGCTTGACGCCGAGGACGCCGCTGCCGCCGATCCGCCGCAGCCGCACCTCCGTCCCGTCGTCCTTGATGGCGATGTACCCCTGCTCGATGTGCTGCCGCACCGCCGTCTCCGGCGGCTCGAAGGAACCCAGCAGGAACTTGCGCTCGATTTCGAGCGGCATGCCGCACCACCCTTCCCGGTCACAGGCCCGCCGTCCTTCAGGCCGTCAGAACGACCGCCCCTCCCCACGGTACGGCGGCTCCGGCCCCGACGAGTCCGGCCGGTCGCGCAGGCCCGCACAGAGGGAGGAGCTGAGCCGGTTCAGCAGCCCGGAGAGCTCGCCGTACCGCTGCTCGTCCCAGTCCCCCAGGAGTTCGGCGAGTTGGGTGCGCCGGGCGGCGACCAGCCGCAGCGCCACCGCCTCCCCCGGTTCGGTGAGCCTCAGCGGCAGATCGTCGGTCCGCGCCGCGAGCCCCCGGCTCTCCACCTCCCGGACGGCCTCCTCGATGACGGCGACCGGGACGATCCGCCGCTCGGCCAGTTCGGCCGGCTCGACCGAGCCGTGCTGGTGCATCTGGAGGAGCAGCCAGCTGGAGGCGGGCAGCAGGTCCAGTCCGGCGGTCTCGGTGATCCGCCGGAAGAGGTCGCGCCGGGCCTCGCGGCTGTTCAGCACCGAGAGCGCGCGGGCGATCTCGTCCAGCGAGGTGCGCTCGACCGGGTTGAGCCCGATGGACTCGCTCAGGTCCGGCGCGGTGACGGTGGTACGCAGCGTCTGTTCGCGCAGGAACAGCGACAGGACGAAGGCGACCACCACGACCGGCACCGCGTACAGGAACACCCGGGTGATCGACTCGGCGTAGGCGTGGTAGACGCCCTGCTGGACGGCGGCCGGCAGCCGGGAGATGACCCGCGGGTCGGAGGTGATGGCCTCCGGCCGGAAGCCGGGCGGCAGCGGCACGCCCGCCAGGGCGTCGGAGAGCCGGCTGCGCAGTCCGCTCGCGAAGACCGTCCCGAAGATGGAAACGCCGAAGGACGCCCCGATGGAGCGGAAGAAGGTGGCGCCCGCGGTGGCCACGCCGAGGTCCTCGTAGCCGACCGAGTTCTGCACGATCAGCACCAGCACCTGCATCACCAGGCCCAGCCCGAGACCGAAGACCAGGAAGTAGACGCTCATCTCGGCGGTGCTGCTGTGCTCGTCCAGCCGGGAGAGCAGCAGCAGCCCGACGGTGGTCACGGCCGTGCCGGCGATCGGGAAGACCCGGTAGTGACCGGTCCGGGCGACGATCTGGCCGGAGCCGATCGAGGTGAGCAGCATGCCGAGCACCATCGGCAGCATGTGGATGCCGGACATGGTGGGCGAGACCCGATGGACCACCTGGAGGAAGGTCGGCAGGTAGGTCAGCGCTCCGAACATCGCGAAGCCGACCACGAAGGAGATCACCGCCACCAGGCTGAACGTCCGCGAGCGGAACAGCCGCAGCGGCAGCACCGGCTCCACCGCGGTCCGCTCGACCAGGACGAAGGCGAGCAGCAGCACCAGCCCGAGCACCCCGAGGCCGACGATCTGCCAGGAGCTCCAGGCCCAGGTGGTCCCACCGAGTGAGGTCATCAGCACCAGGCAGGTGGCGACGGCGGCGATCAGGACGGTGCCCGGGTAGTCGATCCGGTGCTCCCTCCGGACCTCCACCCCGTGCAGCACCGCAGCGATCACCACCAGGGCGACGACACCGATCGGCAGGTTGATGTAGAAGACCCAGCGCCAGCTGAGGTGGTCGACGAACAGTCCGCCGAGCAGCGGCCCGAGCACGCTGGTGACGCCGAACACGGCGCCGAACAGGCCCTGGTAGCGGCCGCGGTCCCGGGGCGCGACGAGGTCGCCGACGATCGCCTGGGAGAGCACGATCAGCCCGCCGCCGCCCAGGCCCTGGAGCGCCCGGAAGGCGATCAGCTCGCCCATGTTCTGGGCGATCCCGCACAGCATCGAGCCGATCAGGAAGATCACGATGGAGGCCTGGAAGAAGCGCTTCCGGCCGTACATGTCGCCGAGCTTGCCCCACAGCGGGGTGGCGGCGGTGGAGGCCAGCAGGTAGGCGGTGACCACCCAGGAGAGGTGCTCAAGGCCGCCGAGGTCGCTGACGATGGTCGGCAGCGCGGTGGAGACGATGGTCTGGTCGAGGGCGGCGAGCAGCATCGCCAGCAGCAGGGCGCCGATCGGCACCCAGAGGTTGGGGACGGTGACCGCCGGCGGGCCGGGCTCGCCCGCGCGGCTCCGGTCGGACGCGGCGTGCGGATCGGTCATGGCGTCTCCGCAGGCACGCACGGCGTCTCCGCGGGAGTGCACGCCGTCTCCGCAGGCACGCACGGCGCCTCCGCGGGAGTGCACGCCGTCTCCGCAAGCACCCACGGCGTCTCCGCGGGCATCATCGCGTCTCCGTCGACATCACGACGTCTCCGTGGGCATGGCGTCTCCGTGGGGTCGCTGGCCCGTCGGCCGGGCCGTGCGGATGATCACTCCCAGCTCACAGCGCTGGCCTGTTCATCCCGATGTGTTCCGTCGGGTTGAGCCGAGCGTAAGCGCCGGGGACAACCGCCGCGCCCCGGGCGTTCCCCGAGGAGCCAACCGGCACCAACCGACACAACACTCCCGACTGGGGACGGACGCCCCTGTCCACCCTTCGGGCGGTCCTGCATAATCAGGCGCGATCGTGCGCCCCGGTCCGCCCGGAACGTGCGCCGAACGACCGAACGACCGCCCGCGAAGTCGACGCGAAACCGAGGAGGACCGGCCGATGCCGGACCAGCACTGCCCGACGTGCGGCACCGCACGCTCCACCGGGTGCGGCTGCGTCCCGGACCCGCGCCTCACCGAGACCGCCGTCCTGCCCCACCTCGAAGGCCCGCCGCTGGTCCGCCCGTACGTCCCGCAGGCCGCCGGCCAGGTGGCCGACGAGGCCCACCCGGACGCGCCGGTGGTGGACCCGTTCGCGACCACGGTGCTGCCGCCGGTCCCCCCGGGGCAGCCCGGGCCGCCGGCCGCTCCACCGCTCGGACCGGACGCGGACGCCTACGCCACCACGGTGCTGCCGCCCGTCGCCCCGGGGCAGGCCCCGCTCGGGCCCGATGCCGACGCCTACGCCACCACCGTCATGCCGCCGGCGCCGCCCACCGGGCCGGGCGGGTACCCGGCGCAGCCGCAGGCAACAGGATCGGCGACAGGGCCGGACGCGAACGAGATCGGCCTCTTCCCCTTCGGGCAGGCCCCGGACACGCCCGGGCCGGAGGCCGGCGGCGGCCGGGCCGCCAGACGGGCGGCCGAACAGGCCGACCTGCGCCCGCTCGCCCAGCGCAAGGGGCTGCTCGCCGGGATCGGCGCCGCCCTGGTGGCGCTCACCATCGGCGTCGCGTACGCGGTGACGCCCTCCGGCGAGCCGCCGGCCAAGCAGGCACAGCCGCTGCCGACGAGCACCCTGGTGCCCGCGCCGGTGGACCCGCCCACCCTGGCGGCGCCCGCCCCGAGCACGGTGGCGCCGACCAGCGAGGCGCCGAGCCCGACACCCACCCCCACCCGCAGGCCGAGCCCGACGAAGACGGCCACCCCGCCGCCGGCCGCCACGCCGACCGCCGAGGCCCCGGCCGTTCCCCCCGCCCCGGCCCCCACGCCGACCGCGCCCGCGCCCCCCGTCCCGGTCCCGACACCCGCTGCCACCCCGACCCCGCGGGTCCTGCAGTACGGGATGAGCGGCCCCGACGTCACCGACCTCCAGCAGAAGCTCGCCGTGGCCATCAGATGCTTCGCGTCCATACCGGTGACCGGGGTGTACGACGACATCACGGTGAACACCGTCGGCTACGTCCAGCGGATGTGGGACGTCAAGGGCGACAAGCGCGGCGTCTTCGGGCCCAACACCCGCGCCGCCCTGGAGAAGCACCCCGCCTGCTGACGGCTGCGCGTCAGCAGGCGGTCGGCCAGAGATCGGCCGGCGGTCAGCGGTCGGCCCGAAGATCAGCCGGTGATCGCGCCGAAGAGGCTGATGCCCGCCAGCACCACCATGATCGCCGCCGCCACCCGGATGATCAGCTTCATCGGCACGTACTTGAGCAGCTTCTGCCCGCCCACGATGGCGATCCCGCCGACCGCGCACAGCGCCAGCCAGGAGCCGAGGCCGACGGCCAGCGGGTCGGCGTACTTGGCGGCCAGGTTGGCGGTCATGATCTGGGTCAGGTCGCCGAACTCGGCGATCGCGACCACCACGAAGCTGGCCCCGGCCACCTTCCAGAAGCTGTTCGAGGACGGCTCCTTGGCGGCGTGCTCGTCCTCGTCCTCGCCGCCGTGGAACAGCAGCATCCCCGCGCCGACCAGGAACAGCACGCCGGTGACGCCCTCCACCCAGCGGTGCGGCAGCAGCGAGAGCAGGTGCCCGGCGGCGAGCGCGAGGCCCACCTGGAGGGCGAAGGCGGCGGCGATGCCCGCGAAGACGAAGCTCGCGCGGTACTTGGTGCCGAGCACCAGGCTGGCCAGCGCGGTCTTGTCCGGCAGTTCGGCCAGGAAGATGATGCCGAAGGTCAACGCGGCAACGGTCAGACTCATCAAGGGTTCCTCGGTCGGGCTGCCCGGCCGCCGCGGCTCCGTCAGGGGACGCTCCGGCCCGACAGCACTGGTTCATGGTCACAGCACTGCGGCCGAAGGTCTCGCCGGCAACGCTCATCGAGCGGTGCCCCGGGCGCCGGGCCCCTGGGGGCCAGTATGTCGACGGTCCGGTGGAGGGCTACTCCCCTTCAACGCGCCCAAGCGTACCGGACGTCGCCGACCGGCCCGTCCGGCGAGGTCGCCGGCCCCACCGGACCTGCACCGCCCCGGCCCGAAAGACGGACCCGCCTACCGGACGCCCCCGTCCGGCTCGGCCGCGACCAGCCCGCGCCCGACCAGTTCCAGCACCACCACGATCGCCACCGACTCCACCGCCAGCAACCCGATCAGGACGAACAGCTGCACCGCCCCCGCCTGGACCGGCGAGGCCCCGCCCAGCAGCATCCCGACGAACGCCCCGGGCAGGGTGACCAGGCCGACCGTCCGGGTCTGGTCCAGCGCCGGGACGAGCGAGGTCGCCGCCGCCGTCCGGCAGATCTCCAGCCGCGCCTCGCGCTCCTCGAAGCCGAGCGCCAGCGCGGCCTCCACCTCGCCGCGCCGCAGCCGCAGCTCGTCCAGGGCCCGCCGCCCCGCCAGCGAGGTCGCGCTGAGCGCACCGCCGATCAGGATGCCCGCGACCGGGATGACGGACAGGCCCTCGGCCGGCAGCAGTCCGACGCCCAGCAGCAGGGCGAGCACCGGCAGCACGCCCGCGCCGATCGGGGCGGCCGCCCAGAGCCAGCCCGGGCCCGGGGTCATCCGCCGCCCGGCGGTGCGCACCGCGACCGAGAACATCAGCAGCACGAACAGCGCCGACCACCAGAGCGAACCGACCACCCAGGTGATCACCGCGGCGACGGCCGCCAGCTGCACCACCGCACGCAAGCCGGCCCGCAGCACCGCGTGCCCGTGGCCGAGCAGGCCCCGCCCGGCCACCGCGACGGCAGCCAGCAGCAGCACCGCGGTGACCACCCCGAGCACCGGGGTGACCGGCAGCAGCTGACCACCGGAGGCTGCCAGGTCCGCCGGGACCGCCAGGTCCACGGGGATCGCGGGAATCGCCGGGATCGCCGGGACGGCCGAGTCCGCCGGGGCCATCAGATCCGGCCCATCAGATCCAGCTGGTGAACCACATCCGGTCCTGCCAGGACGACATCGGGATCACCTCCGCCGTGTACAGCGGGTAGAAGAAGGCGAAGCAGCCGACGATCGCGAGCACGATCGCCCCGGCCCCGATCGCCCCGATCCGGCGGCGCTCGGGGCTGCACCCGGCCGGGCCGAGCATCGCCCCGAGCATCTGGGCGACGGCCAGGCACAGGAACGGCACCAGCACGACCATGTAGAAGGAGAAGATCGTCCGCTCCTGGTACCGGAACCAGGGCAGGTAGATCCCGGCCACCGCGCACAGCACCGCGCCCGAGCGCCAGTCCCGCCGGAAGAACCAGCGCCACAGCAGGTAGACCAGCGCGAAGCAGGCCGTCCACCACAGGAACGGCGTGCCGAGGCCGAGGATCTGCGCCGCGCAGCCGCCCGAGGAGGTGCAGCCGCGCTGCCCGTACGGGACCTGCTCCCAGTACATCGAGACCGGGCGGCCGTCGACCAGCCAGGCGAAGGGGTTGGACTGGTAGGTGTGCGGGGTGCTCAGACCGGTGTTGAAGTCGTACATCTGTGAGTGGTAGTGCCACAGACTGCGCAGCGGCGCGGGCACCCAGCTCATCGAGACCTGCGGCAGCGGGATCCCGAGGACGCTGTCCGGGGAGAGCCCGGCGCGCCCGTCGGCCCAGTGCCGGTCGTAACCGCCCCCGCTGTTTCCGCCACTGGCCAGCCAGCCGCTCCAGGCGCCGACGTACACCACCACGGCGGAGCCGACCATGGCGAGGAAGGCGGGAACGGCGTCCCGGCGCAGCATGGAACGCCAGGGGTGGCGGGCGCCGGCGCCGCGGCGGCCGGCCTGGTCCCACAGGACGGTCAGGATGCCGAAGGCGGCGAGGATCGGGGCGCCGTTCCACTTGACCGCGCAGGCGGCGCCGACGAACACCCCGGCGGCGATCCGCCAGGGGCGCCATCCGAGCCGGACCGTGTCGGCGTCCTCGGCGGCGCCGGCCTCGGCGAGCCGGGCGCGGGTGCGGTCGCGGTCGATCAGCAGGCTGCCGAAGGAGGCGAGCACGAAGAACATCTGGATGCCGTCGAGCAGGCCGACCCGGCTCATCACCAGCTGGAGTCCGTCCACCGACATCAGCAGCGCGGCGGTGCAGCCGATCAGGGTGGAGCCGAAGAGGCGGCGGCCGATCCGGGCCAGCATCAGCACGGTGACGGTGCCGAGCAGGGCGGTCATGAACCGCCAGCCGAAGGGGTTCAGCCCGAACAGCTGCTCGCCGATCGCCATCACCCATTTGCCGAGCGGCGGGTGCGCGATGAACTCGGGCGCGGAGCTCAGCGGGATCGACTGCGGGACGGACAGGATGTCGGCGTTGGCGTGGTCGGGCCAGGTGCCCTCGTAGCCCTGCTGGAGCAGCGACCAGGCGTCCTTGGGGTAGTACGTCTCGTCGAAGACGAACGCGTTGGGGTAGCCGAGGTTCCAGAACCGCAGCAGGCCGGCGAAGAGTGCGACGGCGATCGGACCGAGCCACCCGGAGCGGTCGGCCGCCCAGCGGACCAGGCCCCCGCGCGGGGCCGGTGCCGGGGCGGCGGGGGCCGGAGCCACCGGTGGGTGCGTGAGCGCCGCTTGCGTCATAGCCTCGCCGATTCGCCTGTCTGCTCTGCCCGGGTCCTGGCTCCGCCCGGGTCCTGCCACTCCGGCCGGGCCGGGCGGTCAACAGCCACCGACACTATGTGGCGGTGCGCGCGAAGCCAAGCGCGACGGGCGCCGACCAGGTGACCTGGTCGACGCCCGCTTCGAACGCCCTTGCGGGCCTTTTCGCTACGCGGCGGTCTGGAGCTCCCGGACCGGGACGGCGCGGACCACGACCGGGGCCGCGTTGTCCTGCTCCGGCGTGAGGTGCGGGCGCAGCCGCAGCGCCAGGGCGACGATCAGCAGCGTGGAGCCCGCCATGGCCGCCAGGTAGAGCGGCCAGGTGCCGGAGCCGACCAGCAGCACGCCGACGGCCGGGCCGACCGCGATCGCGATCTGCTTCACCAGGGCGTACCCGGCGTTGTAGGTGCCGAGCAGCCGGGCCGGGGCGAGGTCCGCGACGATCGGGCCCATGGTGGGCGCGAGCAGCGACTCGCCGACACCGAAGAGGGCGTAGATCGAGACGATGGCGACCGTGGCGGCCATGGTCTCGGTCCGGATCAGGCCGGCCACCAGGGCCATCGCCCAGGCACCGAGCCAGACCACGCCGGCCGCGGCCATCGCGGTGGTGCGGCGGCGGCGCGCGGTGATCCGCACGACGAACATCTGCAGCACCACGATGGTCAGCGCGTTGGCGCCGATCGCGAAGCCCAGGGTGGAGGGCGCGGTGCCGACGGTGTCGGTGGCGAAGGCCGCGACGCCGGACTCGAACTGGCCGTAGCAGGTGAAGAAGATCAGCCCGGCGAGCAGGCAGAGCCGCACCATCGCCTTGTCGGCGACCAGCGCGCGCAGCCCGGTCGGGCCGTCGGTCCGCTCCTGGACGACGGTCAGCTGGGCCTTGGGCATCCGGGCGGTGCCGGTGACCAGGGCGAGGCCGAGGAAGGTCACCGCCTCGATGGTGAACAGCCGGGTGAGGCTGGCCGGGTCGGTGACGTTCACGATCTGCCCGCCGACCAGCGCACCGATGCCCATACCCAGGTTGACCAGGGTGAACTGGAGCGCGAAGGCGTGCGAGCGGGTGGCCGCCGTGGAGCAGCGGACGATCATCGTGGCGAGCGCCGGCTGGCAGGTGGTGACACCCGCGCCGAACAGGAAGGAGGAGACCAGCAGGGCCGGGGTGCCGGTGGCGTGGCCGAAGGCGAACGCGCCGGTGGCGGCGAGTGCCGTACCGGCCAGCAGCACCGGGCGGGGACCGTACCTGTCGATGCCGCGGCCGATGAACGGGAGGACGGCGAGGGCCGCCAGCGCGAAGACGGTGAACACCATCCCGGCCGACAGCGAGCCCAGCCCGCGCACCTGGTCCACGTACACGAACATGTACGGCATCGTGAACCCGCTGCCGAACGCACTGAGCGCGTTGCCGATCTGGACGCGGCGCAGCGGGCCGCCCGCTCCACGCCGCTGCTGCCTCTGCTGCTTCACCGTGCCGGTCACCGTGCACACCCCTTCCTGGTTTCAACTGGATACTCTTAAGTCCAGAAGATTTCAGAGCTAAAGTTTGACGAGGTAAAGTCTTAGCACCAGAAGAGTGCGGAGTCAAAGGCTTAAGGAGTGCATGCTCGTGCGACACTGGTCCGCATGACTACGGACAAGCCGCGGCCGGCTGCCGGCAAGCCCGCCCCGGCCACCCCCCTGGAGTTCGGCATCGCCGAGCAGGTGGCCCTCTACCAGCGGGAGTTCCCCACCGTCGACCCCCAGGTGGAGACGATCGTGCAGACCCTCAACCGGGTCTCCCGGCGGATGGGCGTGGCGTACGACCGGCAGCTGACTGTGCTCGGAATCACCTCCGCCGAGTGGGAGGTGCTCAAGGCCCTGGTGGTCTCCGGCAGCCCGTACCAGCTGGGGCCGGGTGAGCTGGCCAAGCGGCTCGGGCTCACCCCGGCGGCGATGACGCACCGGATCGACCGGATGGTGGCCGACGGCCTGGTCACCCGGGAACGGGACGAGACCAACCGGGTGCGGGTGATCATCGAGCTGACCGAGACCGGCCGCGACAAGTGGCTGGAGTCGATGCGGATGGCGGCGGTGTTCGAGGAGGAACTGCTCCAGGACGTCGCGGGCGAGGAGCGCGCCGCGCTCTCCGCGATGCTGGGCCGGATGCTGCGGCGGATCGAGGAGAGCCGGCCGGACCCGCTCGGGCGCACCGCCGACCTGACCTGACCCCGGGGGTCCGGGAAGGCAGACGAGTCCGGCCCGCCGGGAGGAGGCTCCTCCCGGCGGGCCGGACTCGTCACTTCAGGTGCGGCGAGGGTCCGTCAGGCCCTCGGCGGTCCGGTCGGCCGTCAGCAGGGACCGTTGTCGGTCCAGACGCCCCACTGGCCGCTCAGGCTCGGGTCGTCGCCCTTGGTCCACCACTTGTTGGTGTAGTAGTGGCCCTTCCACGAGACCTTGGTGCCGCCGGCCGCGTAGGTGGTGTTCGCGTCCCAGCTCGGGGCGTTCGGGCAGGTGGCCGGGGTGCCGGTCGGGGTACCGGTCGGCGTGCCCGTGGGGGTGCCGGTCGGCGTACCGGTGGGGGTGCCGGTCGGGGTCGGGGTCGGCGTGCCGGTCGGCGGGGCCGGGCAGGAGGCCGCGGAGCCGTTGGTGGCGCTCACCATCTTGTCGAACAGGGCGGTCTTGGTGCCCAGGTCGTACAGCGAGAACGCGAAGGAGCCGCCGAGGCCGTTGCAGTGCGCGTAGTCGAGCTTGGCCTGGATCGACTTGGCGTCCTCACCGCTCCAGAAGGTGTTGCCGTCGTAGAAGTACGTGGCCTGGGCCGCGTCGTCCCAGAAGGTCTTGGACGGGTTGTCGACGAAGCCCGCGAGCTCCTTGTACATCTGGATGCCGGGGACGTTGCCGGACATCGCCGCGCCGGCCGCCGGCTGGGTGGCGGGCTGGAACAGGCCGTGCTTGCCGTTGTCCTTCACCCCGGTCCAGCCGCGGTAGTAGAACGGCACACCCATGTTGATCTTGTTGGCGGGGAAGCCGCCGGGGATGCCGTACTCCTTGTCGCCGACCGTCCACGCCTTGATGGCGTTGTCGATCGAGTACTTGCCGTTGCCCGGCTTGGCCGGGGTCGACGGGTCGTCCGGGGTCGAGTAGAGCGCGGCCTGGTGGTTGGTCGGCCCCTGCGCGTCCCAGCCGCCGTGCATGTCGTAGGTCATGACGTCGAGGAAGGTCAGGTACTGACCGATCTTGTCGGTCTCGACGTTCATGATCTTGTCCTGGCCGGCGCCGACCGCCGCCGCCAGGGCGTAGGTCTTGCCGTCCGTCTTGCCCTGCGCGTCCAGCTGGGTGCGGAACTCCTTCAGCAGCGCCGTGAAGTTCTGCTTGTCGGCCGGGCTGGAGATGTTGCCGGTGTGGCCGCCACCGCCCGGGTACTCCCAGTCGATGTCGATGCCGTCGAAGACGCCGGCCCCCGAGCCCGGGCCGCCGAAGCCGGCGTCGGCGGGCAGGTTGCCCTTGATGAACATGTCGATGCAGGACGACACCAGGTGCTTGCGCGAGGCGTCCGTGGCGGAGGCCGGCGAGAAGTACTTGGAGTAGGTCCAACCACCCAGCGAGAGCAGGACCTTGAGGTTCGGGTTCTTCGCCTTCAGCTTCTTCAGCTGGTTGAAGTTGCCCGCGATCGGCTGGTTCCAGACGTCGCCGACGCCGTCGACCGAGATGTCCGCGCCGAAGCTCTTCTGGTAGTCGGCGAACGCGTCCGCCGCGCCGTCACCCGCGTTGGGGTTGTTGTCGTTCGTGTCCGCGGCCTTGGTGGCCTCGAAACAACCCAGGTCGGTCGGGTGGATGTTGGCGAAGTCGTAGATCAGGTAGTCCAGCTTCCCGGCGACGCCGGTGTCCTGGATCGTCTTGGGGTAGTACGCGTTCGCGTAGACCGACCACTGGTCGTAGTAGGCGACCTTGATGCCGCCGCTGGTGGCGGGCGCACCGGTGGAGTTGGTGGTCGCGGCGTTGGCCGCGGGGCCGCCGGACAGCGCGAGGCCGGCGCCGAGCAGCAGGGAGGCGGTGCCGACCGCGACGGCGGCCATGCTCTTGGGGCGGCGTCGGCGGCCGCCCTGCGGAGCCGGGGCCCCGGCCCTTTCAATGCGTGAGCGCAGCATGGGTGCGTGACTCCTGGTTGTGGGGGTTCCCGTCGTCCCGGGGGCGCGCGTCCGGGGTGGGGCCGGACGACCGGGACATGACAGGCATGGGTGGGGAATCGAGCGGGATCAGACCATGACGGACTACCGGGATGTGCCGAACCGGCGCCGGCAGCACAAGGCTGCTGACGCCGGTTCAGGGGCTCCCTGCACCTGGGCAATAAAAATGGACTAGACCAACTCACCCGTCAAGAGGTGCTGTCGGGCCTTGAGACCCGCTTAAGGTTCCGTCCCCCGCGCCGAGCCGGGCCGCCGGGGCCCGCGGACGGGGGTTCGAAGACGGACCCCGGGCCCGGGTCAGAAGCGGACGGCGTTGGCCACCTCGGCCTTGACCGCGCCGGAGAGGTCCCGGTTGGCGTGCGCGGTGGCCTGGGCGCTCTGCCCGGGGGCCACGTCCTGGACGGTCACCGCCGTCGCGTCCAGCACCTTGCCGGACTCGTCGGTGAAGTTCAGCTGGATCACGTACCGGTTCGACTGCTGCCCGTGGTTGGTGACGGTCAGCGACACCTGCGGCTTGCCGTCCGAACCGGTGGTCACCGCGCCGGTGGTGATGTCCGCCTTGGCGTCCAGCCCGCCCTTGATCCCGGCGACGGCCGAGGAGGCCGCCGACACCGCCGCCGAGGCCTGCGCCTGTGCCGAGGCGATCGCCGCACCCGCCCCGCCGGCCACCGAGGCCAGCGCCGAGGCGGCCGAGGCCGCGACGCTCGCACCCTTCTCCACCGCGGCCGCCGCCGAGGAGGCCACACTCTCCGCACTCTTGCCGGAGGAACAGCCCCCGAGCGCCGCCGAGCCGGCCACCACCGCCGCCAACACCCCTGCCACCGCACGCCGTTGGTGGCGAAGCGGCGGTGCGTCCAGGTCCTGTGCGGTCGCCCTCGGCGGGCGCGGCGAGCTGGTGCGGGTGAGTGGCTGACGGTCCATGCGGTCCCTCGTTTCCGGTCGGCGCCGGGCTACCCGGCACACCTACCGGCCCACCCTCCGAGAGCCGGAGGACCGCCGCCAGCAGGGCTGCTGCCTCCGGGTGAAGCGGCTGCTACGAGAGCCCCGAGCCCTCCTGCTCGTCCGCGTCCACCGCGGCCCGCTCCTCGCGCAGCCGCACCAGGTGCCGGCGCCGCGAGACCACGCCGTACGCCCCGGCGACGCTCCCCACGAAGGACACCAGGCCGACCCACGGCCGGTCGAAGACGTGGCCGGTCAGGTGGTCCAGCGAGTACCGGCCCGCGCCGGCCAGGCCGATCGCCAGCCCGGTCGCGCCGAGGAAGGCCGGGTACTCGTAGCCGCCGGACATCGCGAAGAAACCGGCCGGCGCGTGCACCGACACCGCACCCGCCATCGTCCCCGCCACCATCGCGCCGGCCGCCGGGGTGGCCAGCCCGGCCACCAGCAGCGCGCCGCCGCCCGCCTCGCCGAGACCGGCCGCGAGCGCGCTCTGCCGGGCCGGGTGGAAGCCCATCTGCTCCATGGCCTGGGTGGTGCCCTCCAGGCCGCCGCCCCCGAACCAGCCGAACAGC
The DNA here is from genome assembly GCF_044767505.1 of Kitasatospora sp. NPDC101235. NCBI lineage: Bacteria > Bacillati > Actinomycetota > Actinomycetes > Kitasatosporales > Streptomycetaceae > Kitasatospora > Kitasatospora sp. NPDC101235. The sequence goes on along the minus strand of NZ_JBIWNZ010000001.1, from coordinate 312,690 downwards.
TTCTGGGTGCCGTGCGCGATCAGCACACCGCCGACCGCGCCGCGCAGGGCCAGCAGGCCCAGGTCCTTACGGTTCAGGCACATGTCGCATCCTCGCTTCCGCGGCGAAGTGGCCTGCTCGGTGGCAGCCCTTCCTCCATAGCACCCGAGAGCGCCCGCCGCTTCGAGCCGGGACCGCCATTCGGGCGAATTCGCCCGCGACCAGGAATGAACCGCCCGGCGAGGAGATTCACGCCACGCCCGGCCGCGGGGCGTGGCGGACCGGCCGCCCGGGGGCCCACGGCCATGCTTGGCTCATGTTCGTCTTCAACCTGAGCAGCGCCTTCATCGCCTTCTTCGCCGTGGTCGGCCCGCCGAAGGTCCTGCTGTCCTTCGCCCGGCTGGCCGGGACCAGGAGCAACCGGGAGCTGCGACGGCTGGCGGCGCTGAGCACGGCCATCGCGTCGGTGATCGGCCTGGTGCTCGGCTTCGGGGCCGACGACCTGACCACCCTCTTCCACATCAGCGACCAGTCGCTCCAGCTCGCCGGCGGGGCGATCTTCTTCGTCTACGCCGTCGCCCTCGTCTTCGGCGTCCACCTCGGCGGGGAGGGTGACGAGGACGAGCACCTGGCGAACCCGATGGTGGACGGCATCCGCGAACTGCTGCTGCCGTACATCGCCAGCCCGCTCGCCATCACGGCCGTCCTGGTCGCCTCGCTCAACCAGGACAACTGGGGCTGGAAGGCCACCGTCGCCGGGGCGTACGTGGCCGTCGCGGTGATCAACTACCTCTGTGTGGCGATGCTCGCACCGCTGATGCGACGCACCCACCGCACCTCGCTGGAGGTGCTGTCCCGGCTGCTCGGACTGCTCCTGGCGGCGGTCGGCATCGAGCTGTTCCTGGAGGGCCTGGCCGGGCTCGGGGTGCACCTGCCGGAGGGGCACTGAGCCCGGGGCGGGCGGCGGTCAGCCCGCCGCGAGGCGGTCCAGCACCTCGCCGATCCGCTCGCGCACCAGCGGGTCGGCGACCAGCCCGTCCGGGCCGACCGCGCCGCGCTCCAGCGGAAGCCGGACGCAGGCCTCGTCCAGCACTGCCGCGCCGGTGTAGCCGAGGACGGTGCGCAGGGTGGCCTCGGCGCCCAGGCCGCGGCCCGGGCCGGCGGCGTTGATCCAGGCGGTGGGCTTGTCCGAGATCTCGACCCCGCCGACCGTCCAGTCCAGCAGGTTCTTGAACGCGCCCGGCAGCGTCCCCGCGTACTCGGGGGTGCAGACCAGCAGCGCGTCGGCCGCCTCGATCGCGGCCCGCAGCGCGGCCACCGGCTCCGGCAGCGGGTCGGTGTCGTGGTCCGGGTTGAAGTGCGGCAGCCCGGCCAGTCCCTCGTAGTACGTGGTCCGCAGGCCCGGGGCGTCCGCTGCCACCGCGGCCGCGGTGCGCAGCACGGTCTCGTTGGTGGAACCGGCCCGCAGGCTCCCGGGCAGCAGCAGGATGTGGCGCTCGTTCGGCATGCCGGGCAACCTACTCCTTGACGCCCGCGTCAAGGCCAGCCGCCCGCCGCGGTCAACGCGGAACCACCGGCCGCCAGGGCACCGGGCTGGAGAGGATCATCGAGCTGGACGGCTGGCCGTAGCTGCCGAGCCGGTCGCACACCGCCTCGAACTCGGCCATCGTCGACACCGCGACCAGCAGCACGCAGCACGCCCCGCCCGTGACCCGGTGCAGCTGGACCACCTCCGGCCAGGTCGGCACGTCCGGGTCGCGCAGCACGCAGCGCGGGCCGTAGCACTGGATCTGGACCAGCGCGGTGATCGGCAGCCCGGCCCGGGTGAGGTCCACGTGGGCGTGGTAGCCGCTGATCACCCCCTCGGACTCCAGCCTGCGGACCCGTTCGGCCACCGCGGGTGCGGACAGGCTCACCCGGCGGGAGAGTTCGTTGTACGAGAGCCGGGCGTCGGCCTGGAGCTCGGCGAGCAGGCGGCGGTCGACGGCGTCCAAGACGGCCTCCCGGGTGGTCGGGATCAAGGGATTTCCATTCGTAAAGCGAACCGGCGGAACGCCTCGCGAACAGAAGCTCCGAAGGCGGTTGCGATGCCCGTCGACCATTCAAGCGGGCGGCACCTCCGCCGCACAATGGGCACCCGGTGGAACCCCGCAGTCCGGCTGGTTCACCGGACCGGGCGACGGGGCCCGGAAGGATCAGGAGGAGTCGCGATGGGGCACGACACGGTGGAGACACCCAACCTGTCGTTCGGTCGGGGCGGAGCGCCGGGCCGGGGCACCCCGTACGCCCAGTACGTGCGTCTGGAGGAGCTGCACGGCCTGCAGCACCCGCGCAGCGAGGAGCCCGCCGAGCTGTCGTTCATCGTCACCACCCAGGTGATGGAGCTGCTGTTCGACCTGCTGCGGCACGAGTGGACGCTCGCCCGGCAGGCGCTGCGCGAGGACGACCTGACCGCGGCGCTGGCCGCGCTGCGCCGGGGCACCCACGCGCAGGACGTGCTGGTGGAGTCCTGGGACCTGCTGGCCACCATGACCCCGCACGAGTTCAACTCCTTCCGCTCGCTGTTCGGCGAGGCCTCCGGCTTCCAGTCCGCCGCGTTCCTGCGGCTGGAGTTCCTGCTCGGCAACAAGAACGCCGCGCTGCTGAAGATGTACGACGGGATGCCCGGCACGCAGGCCGAACTGACCGAGGCGCTGCGCTCCCCCGGCCTGTACGACGAGGCGCTGGCGCTCCTGGCGCGCCGCGGCCTGGCCCCGCACCGGGCACCCTCCGAGCAGCGCTACCAGCCGTCCGCGGAGATCGAGGCGGCCTGGCGGCGGGTCTACACCGACCCGGAGTTCGCCGCGCTCCAGCCGCTCGGCGAGGCCCTGCTGGACGTGGCCGAGCGGGTCACCCGGTGGCGCCAGCGCCACCTCTCCGCGGTCAAGCGGACCATGGGCGGCAAGCCCGGCTCGGGCGGCTCCAGCGGGCTGACCTGGCTGCGCAGGTCCGCCGAGCAGGACGTGTTCCCGGAGCTGTGGACGATCCGGGACGGACTGTGACGGGACGGACTGTGACGGGACGGACTGTGACGGGACGGGCAGGAGCAGAGCGGGCAGGAACGGAGCAGGCTGTGAGCGAGGGGAACGAGGGGATGGGCATGACCACGCGCGAGGACTGCGCGGCGCTGGACGCCGTCGACCCGCTGGCGGCGTTCCGCAAGGAGTTCGCCCTGCCGGACGGGGTGATCTACCTGGACGGCAACTCGCTGGGCGCGTTGCCGGTGCGCACGTCCGAGCGGGTCCGCCAGGTGGTCGAGGAGGAGTGGGGCAGGGACCTGATCCGCAGCTGGAACGACGCCGGCTGGTTCGAGCAGCCGTACCGGCTGGGACGGCGGATCGCGCCGCTGGTCGGCGCCGGTCCGGAGGAAGTGGTCGTCTGCGACACCACCTCGGTCAACCTGTTCAAGGTGCTGTCGGCCGCGCTGCGGCTGCGCCCGGGCCGGCGCACGGTGCTCGGCGACGCCGAGGCCTTCCCGACCGACCTGTACATCGCCGAGGGCGTGACCGGCCTCGTCGAGGGCGCGCGCAGCGCGCTGATCCGCCCCGAGGAGCTGGACCGGCACCTGGACGGGGACGTCGCCGCGGTCGTCCTCTCGCACGTGGACTACCGCACCGGCGAGCTGCTGGACATGCCCGGGATCACCGCCCGGGTGCAGGCCGCGGGCGCCCTGATGATCTGGGACGTGTGCCACTCGGTGGGCGCGCTGCCGGTCGGACTCGACGCCGCCGGCGCGGACTTCGCGATCGGCTGCACCTACAAGTACCTGAACGGCGGCCCCGGCTCGCCGGCCTTCCTGTACGTCGCCGAGCGGCACCTGGCGGCCGGCCCGCTCCAGCCGCTGAGCGGCTGGTTCGGCCACGCCCGGCCGTTCGCCTTCGAGCCCGGGTACGACCCGAAGCCGGGCATCGGCCGGTTCCTGACCAGCTCGCCCTCGCTGCTCGGCCAGGCCGCCCTCGGCGCCTCACTGGACGTCTGGGAGCGGGTCGACCTGGCGGCGGTGCGCGCGAAGAGCCTGGCGCTGACCGACCTGTTCGTGTCGCTGACCGAGGGCCTGGACGGCGTCGAGGTGGTGACCCCGCGCGAGCATGCCCGGCGCGGCAGCCAGGTCGCGCTGCGGCACGCCGACGGCTACCCCGTGGTGCAGGCGCTGATCGAGCGCGGGGTGATCGGCGACTTCCGCGCGCCGGACCTGATGCGCTTCGGCTTCACCCCGCTCTACCTGTCGTACACCGAGGTGTGGGACGCGGCCCGGCAGCTGGCCGAGGTGCTGGAGAGCGGCGAGTGGCGGGCGGAACGCTTCTCCCGCCGGGGCGAGGTGACGTAACCGGGGACGGGCCTTCGGCCCCGCCGTGACGCAGCTCATCTCCGCGCCGAGTTCGACCGCCGTCGCCCTTGGGGAAACTTCCGACTGACGGAACGTCACACCCGGGGAGGTCGTACGTGAACCTCGAAGTCGGCCCGCTCAAGCCCGAACCGGCCCCGCTGATCCTCGGCCTGGCGCTGTTCTTCCTGCTGCTGTGGACGCTCGGCCGCCACCTGCTCCCCCGGATCGAACGGGTGCAGTCCGAACGCTGGGAGGCCACCGAGGGGCGCACCGAACGCGCCGAGGCCCTGCTCGCCGAGGCCGAGGCCACCTGGGAGGCCCGCCTGCGGGAGCTGGCCGAGGCCCGGCACGAGGCGGCCCGGATCCGGGAGGAGTACGCCGAGCGCGGCGCGGCGGCGATGGCCGCCGCCCGCGCGGAGGGCATCCGCGACCGGGACGAACTGCTCGCCACCGGCCGCGCGCGGATCGCCGCCGACCGGGCCGAGGCGGCCCGCCTGCTGCGCCAGGACGTCGGCGAACTGGCCGTCGCGCTGGCCGGCCGGGTGATCGGCGAGCCGGTGCACGACGTCGCCGCACAGCGCCGCACCGTGGAGCGCTTCTTCGAGGCGAACTAGCCTGCACCGCCTACCAGTTCGCCGCTGTTCGTCAGCTCTTCGTCAGCTCCTCGACCAGTCCGCGGTAGACCGCGAAGGCCGGCTTGGGCGTGTAGTCGTCGCGCAGCAGGCCGAAGTGCGGGAACAGCCCGGCGCCCGCGCTGTCCGCGTCGCGCAGGGCGAAGAACGCGTAACCGGTGACGTTGAGTTCGGCGGCGAGCCCGGCCGCCGTCCGGACCACCTCCGCCACCACCTCGGCCTGCCGCGCCTCGCTCCGCCCAGGGCCGGTGGGCCAGCCGTTCTCGCAGATCCGCAGCGGAACGTCGGGCCCGATCCCGGCCCGGGGCAGCGAGTCCCGGCGGAAGCCGGTGAGCACCGCCCGTACCGCGTCGGCGAGTTGCCCGGGCGGGACGGAGCGGAAGACGTCCGGAAAGAAGTCCAGGCCGACGTAGTCCAGGGCGCGGTGGAAGCGCTCGTCGGCGAGCCGGCCGAGCTCGGACCAGAAGGTGTCCGCGGGGTCGAAGGAGGGCACCGCGTTGAAGCCGACGGCCAGGTGGCCGAATCCACGGGCCAGCGCCTCCTCCTTGGCCGCGACCACACCCTCGACCAGCGCCCGGCGAACGTTCGGGATGCTGCCGTCCACGGGCGGGAGGTCGAGGTTGGGCTCCTCGCAGATCTGGAGCAGGGCGAGGCGGCGCCCCTCGGTCCGGACCGTCCGCCGGACGAAGTCCAGCCAGCCGGCCAACTCCCCGCTGCGCTCCCGGTACTGGACCACCAGGTCGAGCCGGCGGCCCTCGACGGCGTACTGCCCGGGCCGCTCGGGGGTGTGCTCGCCGCCCGGGTACGAGCGGTAGGCGCGGACCAGGAACTCCGCCGCGCCGCCCTGGAGTTCGCGCAGGGCAGCGGTGGTCCGGGCCGGGTCGTCGGGGCGGGCGGGCACGATCACGCCGGTGTCGTCACCGACCAGTCCGCCGGGGTAGATGCCGAAGGTGAAGGTCATGCCGCCACCGTAGCGGATATTTTTGGTGTCACTGCAAGTTTGAAGTGACACCATGATCTGCGGATAGAATCCGGCCATGGGACTTCGCGAACTCAAGAAGCAGCAGACCCGGGAGCTGCTCGCCGACACCGCCATGGGCCTGTTCGCCGAGCGCGGGTTCGACCGGGTCACGGTGGTCGAGGTGGCCCGGGCCGCCGGGGTCTCGCCGAACACGGTCTTCAACTACTTCCCGACCAAGGAGGACCTGTTCTTCGACCGGCAGGAGGAGGTGGTCGCCCACCTGGCCGAAGTGGTCCGGCACCGCCCGGCGGGCGGTTCCGCCGTGGACGCCGTCCGGGCCGACCTGCTGGCGGCCTTCGCGAGCGGGGAGCCGACGGTCGGGCTGAACCCGGGGATGGCCGCGTTCTGGCGGATCGTCGAGGACAGCGCGGCGCTGCGGGCCCGGCTGCTGGAACTCGGCGAACGGGCCGAGGCGGCACTGGCGGCCGTCCTGGCCGAGGAGTCGGGGGCCGAGCCCCGGGACCCGCTCCCCCGGATCGTGGCCGGAGCCGTCGCGGGGGCCCACCGGGCGGTGCTCGGCGAGGTCCGGCGGGCCGTGGTGGCCGGGGAGCCGGCCGAAGCGGTGCGGACCCGGGTCGAGGCGGCGGTGGAGCGGTCCTTCGGCCTGCTCGCCTCGGGCCTCGCCCACTACCCGGCCGGGCGGTAGGCGGCCGGAGACGGCGAACGGCGCACGGGCGGAGACGGAAACGGCGCAGGCCGCCCGGTCGGATCGACTCGGGCGGCCTGCACCGCTGTCCGGCTGCTCGGCTCCTCGGCCGTACGGGCCGTCAGCCGTGGCGGCCGCGGCGGCGGACGGCGAGCACCGCCAGTGCGCCGAGGCCGAGCAGGCCGACGCCCGCCAGGCCGAAGACCACCGGGGCGTTGCCGGCACCGGTGGAGGGCAGCTCACCGCCGCCACCGGGGTGGTGGCCGGTCGGCTCATCGGTCGGGTGATGGCCGGTCGGGGCCGGACCGGCGCTCGACGTCGTCGCACCGGCCGACGGCGAGGCCGGCGCCGGGACGGTACGGAGCAGTCAGCCCCCGGGCAGGCGCTGACGGGCCGCGAGGCCCTAGTTTTGGACCATGACCACCGAGGCCCAGGAACAGAGCGCGCCGCTCGTCGCCGTCGCGTCCGCCGACGCCGTGCTGCGGCACCCCGAGGCGGGCGAGCACCTGCTGACCGCCGTGGAGCGGGAGCGCGCCGCGCGCTTCCGGCACGAGTCCGGGCGGATCGACTTCACCGCCGGCCACCTGCTGGTCCGGCTCTGCGCCGCCCGGCTGCTCGGCGTACCGGTGGCCGGCCTCGTCCTCGCCCAGCAGTGCCCGGACTGCGGACTCGCCGACCACGGCAAGCCCTACCTGCCGGACCACCCCCGGGTGCACGTGAGCCTGTCGCACACCCGGGGCGTCGTCGCGGCCGGCGCCGGGCTCCAGCCGGTCGGGGTGGACGTCGAACTGTCCAACCGGGGCGGCTCGCTGAGCTCGGTCGCCCGCCGGGTGCTCGCCCCGGCCGAGCTCGCCCTGGTCGAGGCCGACCCGGAGCCGGAAGCGGCGTTCCTGCGGCTCTGGGTGCGCAAGGAGTCGCTGATCAAGATCGGGCGGGCCACTCTGGACACCCTCGGCCGGGTCGACCTCTCCGCCCTGCCGCTGTCCGTCCCGCCGGGCGCGCCGCTGCGCAGCCGGTACGAGGACCTGCACCTGCTCGACTGGAGCGACCCGGAGCACGCGGCCGCCGTCGCCGCTGTCAGCACCGCCCCGCCCCGGATCGTGGAGCTCACGGCGGCGGGCTGAACGCGGGGCCGGGGCGGGCCCCGGCGCCCACCCGCGCGGCGGGCCGGTGGATAAGCGGTGTTAGCGTGCCTGGTCGTGGGCGCGCCGAACGCGTGTGCCCACCGACCAGTTGCCCACCGGATTCAAAAGGGTGCCCCGCCATGGCCAAGTTCCTGCTGAGCCTGCACGTCCTCGTGTCGGTCCTGTTCATAGGCCCGGTCGCGGTGGCCGTCAGCATGTTCCCGCGCCGGGCGAAGGCCGCGCTGGCCGGCGGGCCGGACCGGGCCTCCGACGCCGGTGTGCTGCGCGTGCTGCACCGGATCACCCAGGTCTACGCGCTGCTCGGGGTCGCGGTTCCGGTGCTGGGCATCGGCCTGGCCCAGGTGATGGACGTGCTCGGGCAGTCCTGGGTGATCGTCTCGATGGTGCTGACCGCGATCGCCGCGCTCGCGCTGCTGCTCTTCGTGCTGCCCGGCCAGCAGGCCGCCGTGGACGCGCTCGATCTCGACCAGTCGGACGAGCAGCACGCCAAGGCCGTCAGCGGCCTGAAGATGCTGCCGATGACCGCCGGGGTGTTCAACCTGCTGTGGGCCGTGGTCGTGGTGCTCATGGTCATCCGCCCGGGGTCGAGCACCGGCGTCTGAGCCCGGCAGCCCGCTCGCGACCGCCCCGTCGCGCCCCCCTTCGGACCGCCCTCTCCCGCCGACCGGGCTCATTCGAGTACCGTCCTGGGCCATGACGATCATGGCGGGCATGGGCAGCCCGACGGGAACCGGCGTCGGCCCGCTGCTGCGCGGCTGGCGGGAACGACGGCAGCTCAGCCAGCTGCAACTGGCGCTGCGGGCGGACTCCTCGGCCCGCCACCTCAGCTTCGTCGAGAACGGCCGTTCCCGGCCGAGCCAGAAGCTGGTGCTGCGGCTGGCCGAGCAGCTGGACGTCCCGGTGCGCGAGCGCAACACCCTGCTGCTGGCGGCCGGCTACGCCCCGCACTACCCCGAGACGCCGCTGGACGACCCGTCGATGGACGCGCTGCGCGGCGGGCTGGAACGGCTGCTGGCCGCCCACGACCCGTACCCGGCGGTCGTGGTCGACGGGTCCTTCCGGGTGCTGGCGGCCAACCGCTCGCTCGGGCTGCTCGTGGACGGCGTCGCCCCGCACCTGCTGGAGCCGCCGTTCAACGCGATCCGGGTCACCCTGCACCCGGACGGGCTGGCACCGCGCATCGTCAACCTGTGGCAGTGGCGGCGGCACCTGCTGGAACGGATGGAACGGCAGCTGGAGCTGGTCCGCGCCGAGCCGCTGCGCCGGCTGTACGAGGAGGTCCGCAGCTATCCCGAGCCGGTCGGGTCCCCGGCGGACGGTCGGGCCGAGGACCGGGCGGCCGGTCCGGCCGCCGACGGGTTCCCGTTCGCGCTGCCGCTGCGGATCCGGCACGAGGAGCGGGTGCTCTCCTTCCTCTCCACCATCTCGACCTTCAACACGCCGCTGGACGTCACCGTCTCCGAGCTGGCCATGGAGACCTTCCTGCCGGCCGACGCGGAGACGGTGCGGTTCCTGCAGTCCGTGGTCGGGCCGGAGCGTTAGCCCTGCTCGCGGGCCTGTCGCCGCAGGGCGGTGAACTGGAGGACCGCGAACAGGGCCACCGTCGCGGCCTGCGCCGGGATCCAGACGAAGCCAGCGGTGGTCGGCTCCAGCCACAGCTCCATCGCGACCAGACTGAGCACCACCCAGGCCAGGTTGAGGTCGATCACGGTCCGCACCCCGAACACCGGCGGCCGTCGGCGGGCGGCCAGCGCGCCGACCGCGAGCGCGTACCCGAGGAGGAAGAGCCCGACGTCGACCAGGGTGGTGCGGCCGGCGCCGAGCAGCTCACCGAGCGGGCCGGAGAAGGCCAGGTAGGCCAGACCGTTGCCGCCGGTGACCAGGGCGTCCAGGGCGAGGGCACCGCGCACCGTCCGGAGTGAGAAGGCGGAACCGGGCCGGGCGGGCGTGAGGGTGTTCGCGTGGGCGGACATGGCGGATCGCCTCCTGTCAGGGGGTGGGAGCCCGGGGCCGTGGCGGCCTCGCCGGGTGCCACCACCCTGCCCGGTGGAGCGGCGGGCGTCGATTACCCCACAGGTAACGGCCGGCCGGCCGCGACCCCGGCGGCCTCCTCTCCGCCGCGCTCCCCCGCGGGAATCCCTCGGACACGCCTCACGGCCGCCGGGGCGGCTGCCGGAGCAGGACGCCCGCCCGCTTCACCGCCCGGGCGGTGATGGTGGTCTCGGCCCGGGCGACGCCGAGCGGGCCGAGGGTGCCGGTGAGGAAGCGGTACAGCTCGCCGTGGTCCGGGCAGAACACCGTGGCCAGCAGGTTGGCCGGGCCGCTGGTGGCGAACACCCCGTGCACCTGCGGATGGCGGGCCAGCACCGCGCCGACCTCGGCGAGCCGGCCGGGCGGCACGTCCAGCCAGAGGTTGGCGTCCACGGCCATGCCGAGCAGCCGCGGGTCCACGGTGGCATGGGTGCGCAGCAGCCCGGCCCCGTCCAGCCGGTGCAGCCGGCGGCGCACCGTGGACTCGGGCGCGCCGACGGCCGCGGCCAGCACGGCGTGGGACTGCCGGGCGTCCTCGCCCAGCCGCTCCAGCAGCGCGCGGTCGAGGCCGTCCAGCGGCGGCGGTGCGGCGGGGCGCGGGACGGCGCTCCGGGCGAGCGCGGCGGCCTCCTCCTCGGTCAGGTACCCGGCCCGCCACTGCCCGGCGTCGGCGAAGGCGTGCAGCACGGCGTGGACGGTGGTCTCGGTGACGGCGCCGGTCGCGGGCAGCTGCCCGTACAGCAGCCGGTCGCGGGAGCCGGCGTCGGTGAGCATCACGGCGCCGGCCTCGTGGCCGCCGAGCATCACGTCGACGAACGGGACGTCGGGGCGGTCGGCGAGGGCCTGCGCGATGGCGTCCACCCGGCCGCTCAGCACCCGGACCCGCAGCAGCAGCGCGCCCACGGCGGCGTCCTCGACGTCCGGCAGCCGGACCACCCGCAGCACCCCGGCCTGCCGCATCCGGCCCAGGCGGCGGGTGACCGTCCGGGCGGAGACGCCCAGCACCTCGGCGATCCGGCCGGGCTCGGCCCGTCCGTCCACCTGGAGCGCGCACACCAGGCGGCGGTCGAGCGCGTCCAGCACGGTGTCCGGATCGGCAGTGGAGAGGTCCATGATGTCCGATCCCCGTCGTCTCGACGACTTCTGCGTCCTGTTCGGCAGCCCCGACGGTACTCCTTGTCCGACCAGCCGGAGCGCAGACCGGCCCGGAGCAAGGAGGAGTCACCGTGACGAACGAGCTGTGGACACTGGCGGAGAGCGTGGAAGCCGCGGTGCGCGAGGTCGGTGCGGAACTGGCGGCGCGCCGGTCCGCCGACCCGGTCACGGCACGGACCGCCGAGGAGGCGGCGGCCCGCTTCGCCGAGCTGGACGGCCCCGCGGCCGCCGTACTGCGGGAGCGGCTGACGGCGCTGCGCCCGCAGGCCGGCCGGGTGCCCGAGGAGCTGGACGGCTCGGTGCCCGCCGAGGGCGAGTGGTGGCTGTGCGACGCGACCGACGGCGCGGTGCAGTACCTGCTCGGGCAGCCGCACTGGGCGGTGACCGCCACGCTGGTGCGGGACGGTGCGGCGGTGCTGGCCGTGGTGCACGCCCCGGAGCAGGACGGGCGCACCTACCGGGCGGTGCTCGGCGGCGGGGCCGAGCTGGACGGGCGGCCGATCGCGCCCCTGGAGCGGGAGTTGGCGGTCACCGTCGCCGCCACCAGCCAGCCGCCGCGGGTGGCCGCCGATCCGGTGGCGCTGCGCCGGGCGGGCGAGTCGCTGTCCGCGATGGCGGGGGCGGTCCTGGCGGTGCGCAACCTCGGCCCGACCGCACTCCAGGTGGCCCAGGTCGGCTCCGGGCACCTGGCGCTGTTCTGGGAGTACGGCCTCGACGCGGGCAACCTGCTGCCCGGGGCGCTGATCGCGCGCGAGGCGGGCGCGGCGGTGACGGACACCACCGGGTCGGCCTGGACGGCCGGCTCCGACGGCTTCCTCGCCGCCGCGCCCGGGCTGCACGCGCAGGCGCTGGAGGTGCTGCGGGCAGTCGGCTGAGGATGCCGGGGCGGTCAGCCGGCCGTCCCGGCGGACAGCCCGAAGAGGGCGGCCGCGTTGTCGTGGCAGACCGCCCGCAGCCACTCCTCCCCCAGCCCCAGCCCGGCCAGCGCCTCCAGCTGGTGGACGTACCGGTAGGGGATGTTGGGGAAGTCGCTGCCGAGCAGGATGCGGTCCCGGAGCCCGCGCAGGCGCGACAGTTCCTCGCGCGGGAACGGGCCGTCGCCCTCGGCGAAGTCGGTGAACGCCATGGTGGTGTCCAGCCGGACGGCCGGGTGGCGCTCGGCCAGGTCGAGGAAGTCGCGGTACTCGGGCATCCCGAGGTGGGCGACCACCAGGACCAGGCCGGGGTGCCGCGCCAGCACCGCGCCGATCGGGCCGGGGCCGGTGAACTTGCCCGGCACCGGCCCGGACCCGCAGTGGGTGACCACCGGGGTGCCGGTCTCGGCGAGCAGGCCCCAGACCTCGTCCAGCAGCGGGTCCGCCGGGTCGTAGCCGCCGACCTGGAGGTGCGCCTTGAACACCCGGGCGCCGTCCCCGATCGCCCGGGCCACGTAGCCGGGTGCCTCGGGCTCGGGGAAGAAGGTCGCGGTGTGCAGGCACTCCGGGGTGCGGGCGGCGAAGCCGGCGGCCCAGGCGTTCAGCCAGCCGGCCATGCCGGGCTTGTGCGGGTAGAGCATGGACGTGAACGCCCGGACGCCGAAGTCCCGCAGCCGCCGGACCCGTTGCTCCTCGGCCTCGCGGTAGGTGATCGGCCAGGGGCGGTTCACCAGCGGGCCGGCCGCGTCGAAGTACGCCCACACCTTGTCGAGGACGTTCTTCGGCATGAAGTGGGTGTGCACGTCGATCAGCCCGGGCAGGCCGAGGGCCTGCCAGAACTGCCGTACGACAGCGGCTTCCCGGACGTCCTCCTGGTGGACGCCCGTCTCGTGGGCGCCCGTCTCGTGGGCGCTCTCCGCGGTGCTCACGCGGGCACCGGGCGGGCACGGTCGATGATCGCTCCGGTGTCGGCCCCGGCCGGCAGGGTGCCGAAGGCAGCACCGTGGTCGCCGCCCAGCCGGCTCGCGCAGAACGCGTCGGCCACCGCCGGGCTGCCGTACCGGACCAGCAGCGAGCCCTGGAAGGCCAGCGCCATCGACTCGACCAGCCGGCGGGTGCGGTACTCCAGGTCGCTCAGGTCGGTCAGCTCCTTGCGCAGCGCGGCGACGGCCGCGTCCAGTCGGCGGTCCGCACCGGCGGCGGCGTCGAGTTCGCCGAGGAAGGCCTCGACGCTCTCCGGGCGCTTGGCCATGGCACGCAGCGCGTCCAGGGCGGCGACGTTGCCGGAGCCCTCCCAGATCGACACCAGCGGCGCCTCCCGGTAGAGCCGGGGCATCCCGGACTCCTCCACGTAGCCGTTGCCGCCCAGGCACTCCAGCGCCTCGGCGGAGTGCGCCGGACCGCGCTTGCACACCCAGTACTTGGCCACCGCCAGGCCCAGCCGCCGCACCAGTGCCTCGTTCCCGTCCCCGGCGAGGGTCCGGTCGGTGGCCTGGGCGAGCCGCATGGCGACGATCGTGGCCGCCTCGGACTCCACCACCAGGTCGGCGAGCACGTTGCGCATCAGCGGCTGGTCGACCAGCGCCTTGCCGAACGCCCGCCGGTGCAGGGCGTGGTGAACCGCCCTGGTGGCGCCGTAGCGCATGCCGGAGGCCGCGCCGACGGTGCAGTCCAGGCGGGTCATGTTGACCATCTCGATGATGGTCGGGACACCCCGGCCCTCCTCGCCGACCAGCCAGCCGACCGCCCCGTCGTACTCCAGCTCGGCGGAGGCGTTGGACTTGTTGCCGAGCTTGTCCTTCAGTCGCATCAGCTGCAGCCGGTTGCGGCTGCCGTCCGGGAGGACGCGCGGCAGCACGAAGCAGCTGAGACCGCCGGGCGCCTGGGCGAGGGTCAGGAAGAGGTCGGACATCGGCGCCGAGGTGAACCACTTGTGGCCGGTGAGCCGGTAGGTGCCGTCCGGCTGCGGAGCGGCGGCGGTGGTGTTGGTGCGGACGTCCGAGCCGCCCTGCTTCTCGGTCATCGACATGCCGGCGATCAGCCCGCGCTTGGTCCGCGGCTCGCGCAGCCCGAAGTCGTACTCCCGGGCGGCCAGCAGCGGCTCCAGCTCGGCGGCGAGGGCGGGGTTGGCGCGCAGCGCCGGGACGGCGGCGTAGGTCATCGAGATCGGGCAGGTGTGGCCGGCCTCGACCTGGCCCCAGACGTAGAACCCGGCGGCGCGGGCGGAGTGGGCGCCGGGCCGCTCGTCCCGCCAGGGCGCGGCGTGCAGGCCGTACGAGACGGCGGTGCGCATCAGCTCGTGCCAGGACGGGTGGAACTCGACCTCGTCGATCCGGCGGCCGAAGCGGTCGTGGGTGCGCAGCACCGGCGGGTGTTCGTTGGCCAGCCGGCCCCACTCGGCGGCCTGCTCGGAACCGGCCAGCCGGCCCAGCTCGCGCAGCTGGGGCTCGGCCCAGCCGGCGTCGGCCCGCTGGAGGGCGGCGAGCAGGGTGGGGTCGGCGGCGGTGTCGTGTCCGTACGGCAGGGGCACCTGGTTGGTGACCTCATGCGTCGCTGTCATCGCGTCCTCCCAGGGCACGCAGGGTGAAGGAGACCAGGGCGGGGACCACCGTGGTGTTGTCGCGCGGGGTGTTGCCGCTCGGGGTGTTGCCGCTCGGGGTGTTGCCGCCGTGTTCGGGCCCGGCGGCTTCGACCGGTGCGGCGGCGAGCGGGCCGGCCAGGGCCTCGCCGACCGCGCCGACCAGGGCGTCGGCGGTCAACACCGGATCCTGCTCGGGCAGTTCGCCGCTCGCCACGGCCGCGGCGATCTCGGTGGCGATCACGTCCCGGAACGCCCGCCGGAACACCAGGCGCTCGACGTCCACGACCGCGTCGGCCGGCTCCACCAACAGCGCGTACGCCAGCCGGGGGGCGCGCAGGGCGCGGGCGGCGAAGGTCTCGACCACGGCGGCGATCCGCTGCCGCGGGGTGTCCCGGAGGGCGACGGCGTCGTTGACCGCGTCGATCTCGTGAGTGACCACCCGGCGGAACAGCTCCACCGACAGCTCGGCCTTGCCGGCGAAGTGCTGGTAGAGGCTGCCGGTGGCGATCCCGGCGCGGTCCGCCACGGCGGCCATCGTGCAGCCGCCGTAGCCGCGCTCGGCGAGCAGACCGACCGCCGACTGGAGCACCGCTTCGCGCTGGGCGTCCAGGCGGGCTTGTACGGCGGGCGTGCGGCGGTAGGCCATGGAAGCATTGAAGCACTGATTCACTGCTTCGGGGAGGGGGCGGCCTGGTCCGGTCGGGTCTTTCCGGGCCGGGTCTTCGCGGGCGGGTCTTCGCGGGCGGCCTGGTCCGGTCGGGCTTTTCCCGGCCGGACCTTCCGCTCGGGCCTTCCGGCCGGGCCGGGTCCGGCGGTTCCGGGATGTGCGAGGAGGCCCGGAACGACGTGAGGAGGCCGCCCCGGAACGCGGGGCGGCCTCCTGCTCGTGCTTCGTGGTGCGGCTTGCTGCGCCCGTGCTACAGCGGGCGGCGCTCCTGCTCCAGCCGCTGGCCCTCGACGTCCAGCGGGCCGAAGTCCGCGATCGGCTGCGGCGACTTGGTCAGCGAGCGGGCGGCGATCGGGTCACCCAGACCGGCCCACTCCAGCACCTTGGCGGTGGCCTCCGCCGACTGGGCGGCGGGCAGCTGCCCGATCCTGGAGCCGTGGTTGCCGCCGGGCACGGTGTAGACGTAGCTGTCCTCGCTGCCCCGGCCGAGGCGGAACGGCTTGGCGCCCCACGGGTCGTTGCCGCCGTAGACGTACATGATCCGCTCACCCTCGCGCTTCACCCAGCGGTCGATGTCGGGCATCGCGTTCGGGTTGAAGACGGTCGGGATCTCCTTCGGCACGAAGGTGCGGACCGAGTAGAGCTCCTTGTAGTCGTAGTGCAGCACGCCCTTGAGGTGCGAGACGTCGAAGAACGGCGCGCCCAGCTCGGTGGCGGCCTGGTAGTAGTACGCGGTGTACTTCGCCAGCGACTGGTCGCTGTTGCCGGTGATGCCGGACTGCGCGTCGAACCAGGCGTACAGCTCGTCGTCGGTCGCGGTGGCGGCCACCGGGACCTTGGCGCAGTCGGACTCCAGGCTGTACTGCCAGAACGCCCAGACCACGTCCAGCACGCCGGCCTCGTACGCGCGGTCCGGGGTGCCGAGGGTGTCGAAGGTGGAGCCGGCCGCCTTGTTGTCCGCGATGTAACGGGCCTCCAGGCGGTCGCGGCGCACCAGCAGCTCGCGCTGGGCGGCGTTCAGCCTGGCCCGGCACTCGGGGGTGCCAACGGTGCGGAAGAACTCGCTGTACGCCTCGGAGTCGTTGACGTTCGTGTTGTTCGGCGCGACGTAGGCGATCGTGCCGGCCACGTCGTCCGGGTAGAAGCGGCGGAAGTAGGTGGACGACATGCCGCCCTTGCTGCCGCCGGTGGACAGCCACTCCTCCTGGTAGATCCGCTTGAGCGCGGTCACCAGCCGGTGCGAGTCCGCGGCGCCCTGGCGGATGCCGGCCTTCGACCAGTCCGCCGGCTCCGGGCGGGAGGGGGTGAAGAACCGGTACTCGATGGACACCTGGTTGCCGTCCACCAGCCGGGTCGGCTCGGTGCGCGACGGGCTGGTGCCCAGGGTGTAGCCGTTGGTGTAGAAAACGGTAGGGCGGTCGTAGCCGCGGTGCAACACGCTGAAGCGCTGCTGGAAGGTGCCCAGCCAGGGCCGGAAGTGGTCGATCGGCTGGGTGTAGGTGGCGATGAAGTACCGGTGACCGGTGGTGGTCGGCTTCTCCTCGGTGATGGTCACCCCGGGGATCGCCGCCAGGCGGTCCTTGATGTCGGCGTTCGGGTCGTCGGCGGGGCTCCGGCCGTGGCGGGACCCGTTGCCCTGGTCGCCCTGGTCTCCCTGTCCCGCCTGGGCACCCTGTGCGCCCTGCGCGCCCTGGCCGTCGGCGGCGGACGCCGGGCTCACCAGGCCGCCGAACGCGAGCAGCGGTATCAGCAAGGCGGAAACCAGCAGCCTTCTCACGGTGGTGGTCATCAACTCTCCCTCTGTTCAACTGACATGACTGCCGCCTGCCGGTACGGCCGTGCGGCATGGGTGATGCGGCGTGGGTGATGCGGCGGCGGCCGGCCGATGGACGGCCGAATGGGCCACCCGCCGTTCACGGATGGCCCATCGGGAAGAAGTGCTGGTCAGTGGGGTCGCCCTGCTCTGCTGCCGGTTGAGGATTCCGTCGGGTCGAGCGTTCCCCGCCGAGCCGGGTGGCTACTCGTCTACGGGCGGGGCAGGGTGCACCCGGGGAGGGTGAGGTCGAAGCGGTTGCCGGCGGCGAAGCAGGCCGGGATCCCGTAGGTCTCCTGGGCGTAACCGATGCCCCGGCGGACCGTCACCGCGCCGTTCTGGTCCACCTCGCAGGGGTTGTCCAGGGTGCAGGACTCGCCGTTCTCGTTGATCGTGTTGTTGACGGCGACCACCTGGCCGGTCGAGGCGTCGACCACCGGCGAGCCGGAGGTGCCACCGATCACGTTGCAGGCGGAGGTGTAGCGGACCGAGTCCTTGAAGGTCCAGTCGGCTTCCTTCAGCCGGTAGGCGAAGCCGTCGACCGAGCAGGAGTAGATCTTCTTCCAGTAGCCGGAGACGACCCGGATCGAGGTGCCCTGGACCGGGTGGGTGGCGGCGATGGTCAACGGGGCTATCCCGTACCGGGACTGGATCGAGGCGTAGGTCGTGTTCAGCTGGTAGATCGACACGTCGGTGTCGGTCATCGCGCCGTAGACGATCTTGGTCGCACGCAGCGTGGCGGCGCTGCCGCCGCTGGCGTTGAGCAGGGTGAAGGTCCGGCTGGAGGAACGGTTGAGGACCACCTCGCCCGGGCCGGGCATGCCGGTCTCCAGGCAGTGACCGTTGGAGAGCACCAGGGCCGGGTCGCTCGCGGCCGAGCCGGGCATCCGCACCAGCGAGCCGGAGCAGTTGCTGAGTGCGACCGTCCCGGCGAAGGTGACGGCGGAGACGGGCTTGGTGGCGGACTCGGCGGCGGGGGCTGCGGCCTGGGCCGGAACAGCCCCGACGAGGGCGGTGGCTCCGGAGATCAGGAGCGTGGCTACCGTGCCTATGAGCGGCTTCTTCATGAGAGACCTCTCGGTGTGGGGGGGTCCACGGGTGGGGGTCCACCAAAGCTGTCCCGGACATGACTTACTGTCAAGAGTCAAAGCAACGCCAAGAACCACCCAAGACGCAATGGCCGGTTACCGCCGCCAACCGGATCAACCGCCTGGCTCGCGATCCGGCTCACGGTCCGGCTCGGCGGCCTCAGCTCGCGACCCTGGATCGGCGGTCTCAGCTCGCACCCCTGATCGGCGGCTCCTGATCGGCGGTCCGGATCGCGGGCCGGCCGGTCGCCGCCGCCGAGGCCGTCAACTCCCGCGCAGGGACGGTCAACCCGCCTGCCAGTGTTCCCGGCCGAGGCTGATCAGGCGCAGCTGGAGGCGGGCGGTCGCGGCGATCCGCCGCCCCCGGGCCGGGTCCGTCTCCAGCGCCTCCAGGAAGGCGGCGGCCGTGGACACCATGTGGTCGACGTACAGCTCGGCGAGCATCCGCAGATCCCGCTCGCTCCACCCCTGCGACACCGGCTGCAGCGCCAGGGCGTCTCCCACCTCGGCGGCGAAGCGGCCGAGTTCGGCGTCGATCGCCTCGCGCACCTGCCGGACTCCGCCGTGCCGCTCACGCGCCAGGAAGCGGACGTGCGCCCGGTGCTCGCGGACGTGCCGCTCGATCACGTCCACCGCACGGTCGATCAGCTCCTCGGCACCGCCGGCCTCGGCGAGCACCGAGCGGATCATGACGTGCAGGCTGGCCAGCGACTCCTCGACCAGCGCCACCCCGAGGGCGGCGAGGTCCGGGAAGTGCCGGTAGAAGGCGGCCGGGGAGAGCCCCGCCTCGCGGGTGACCTCACGGACTCCCAGGCTCGCCAGGTTCTGATCGGCCAACAGGTGCAGCCCGGCGTCCAGCAATGCCCGTCGGCTCTGCTGCTTCTGGGCCTGCCTGGCCCCAACGGTGTGACTCACGCCATTCAGTAAACATTCGTTTGCTGAACTTGGCCAGCCGAGCGTACAGTGGGGCCGAAGTCAGTGAACACTTGTCAACCGAAATCGGCGCAGTCCCAGCCGCAGCCGAAGGAGCCAGCCGTGATCCTGTTCTCCGCCCTGGTCGCCATGGGTGTCCTGATCGGCACCGCCGCCCACACCTCGCTCCCGGTCTTCCTCGCCGCCTCCGCGGGCATCACCGCCTGGCTGCTGGCCTTCGGCGCCCGCGAGGGCATCGCCCGCCTCCGGCACCGCTGACCCGGCCGCTCCGCGGACCGCACCCGCGGCCACTCCACAGAGAGGATCCGCACCACCATGAGCACCGTCACCGAACGTCCGGCCATCGGCCGCCAGAGTGTCAGCCGCCAAGGCGCCGGCCGTCAGAGCGTCAGCCGCCGGAGCACCGGTCGCCCGGAGGCCCTCGTCCAGGAGAGTGACCGTCAGGGCACCTCCGAGGCGGACGGCCTCGCCATCGCCTCCTTCCTCCTCGGCCTCCCCGGCCTGCTGCTGTTCAACATCGTCCTCGGGCCGATCGCCATCACCCTGGCCACGCTGGCCCTGATCCGCGGCACCAGCCGGCGCGGCCGCGCCCTCCTCGGCCTGACCCTCGGCATCGCCTCGCTGGTGATCCTCGCCGTCACCATCGCCACCTCCCACGGCGTGCTCATCGACATCGGCTCCTGAACCGGCCCAACCCGCCTTCCACGCCGGGCTCCTGCTCCTGCATCGCCCTCCGATCCGCCCCTGAGCCACCGTTCCGGCAATGGATCACCGTTCCGCCCTTGATTCACCGGGCTGACCTCGGTTCCCTGAACGGCGGTTGGAACGGCTGATCCCGTCAACCCGCCCCGCTCCCCCGGCCCGCCACGTAGGGTGGGCCCCATCGGCCGGGCGACCTCAGGGGGCAGGAGTGACTACGGAGAACCGCAGCGACGCACAGCCGGCGCGGTCCACCCCGTCAGGCGGACGGCTGCTCGCCGTGAGCGATCTGCACATCTCCTACCAGGAGAACCGCGACCTGGTGGAGAAGCTCCAGCCCTCCCACCCCGGCGACTGGCTGCTCGTCGCCGGTGACGTCGCCGAGCTCACCACCAGCATCGAGTGGGCCCTCGGCCTGCTCGCCGAGCGCTTCGCCCGCGTGGTGTGGGTGCCCGGCAACCACGAGCTGTGGACCCACCCCGAGGACCCGGTCCAGCTGCGCGGAGTGGCCCGCTACGAGCATCTGGTGGAACGCTGCCGCCGGCTCGGCGTGGTGACCCCCGAGGACCCGTACCCGCTCTGGGAGGGCCCCGGCGGACCGGTCCGCATCGCCCCGCTCTTCCTCCTCTACGACTACACCTTCCGTGCGCCGGGCACGACCACCAAGGAGGCCTCCCTGGCGGCCGCCTACGAGAGCGGCATCGTCTGCGCCGACGAGCGGATGCTCTACCCGGACCCGTTCCCGGACCGCGACTCCTGGTGCCGCGAGCGCGTCCGGCTGACCGAGAAGCGGCTGGCGGCCTGCGACCCGGACGTCCCGCTCGTCCTGGTCAACCACTACCCGCTGGTCCGCCAGCCCACCGAGATCCTCTGGTACCCCGAGTTCGCCCAGTGGTGCGGAACCGAGCTGACCGCCGACTGGCACACCCGGTTCAACACCGCGGCGATGATCTACGGTCACCTCCACATCCCCCGCCGCACCACCTACGACGGCGTTCCGTTCACCGAGGTCT
Organism: Kitasatospora sp. NPDC101235; assembly: GCF_044767505.1. Taxonomy (NCBI): domain Bacteria; kingdom Bacillati; phylum Actinomycetota; class Actinomycetes; order Kitasatosporales; family Streptomycetaceae; genus Kitasatospora; species Kitasatospora sp. NPDC101235. Next base: position 292,007 of record NZ_JBIWNZ010000001.1, on the reverse strand, counting down.
CGCTCGGCTACCCGCGCGAGTGGCGCAAGCGCGGACTGCCGGACCCGCTGCTGCGGGAGGTCTTCCCGCAGTCCGCGGGCTGACCCTCCGATTCACCGGCCCCTCCTGTCCCACGCCGCTACGCCGTCACCTGCTGTCCCGCCGCCTCCTCTTCCGTCACCTCCTACTCGGCCGCGATCGCCCGCAGGACGTCCAGCCGCGCCGCCCGCCCCGCCGGGCGGAGTCCGGCCACCGCGCCCGCCAGCAGCCCGGCCGCCAGGACCACGGCCAGCTGCACGGGCGGTATCGCGAACGATCCCGTCCCCGCGCTGTCCGAGGCCCGCACCAGGGCCCAGCCGAGGAAGGCTCCGAGGCCCAGCCCGCCGACCGTCCCGAAGGCCGCCACCAGCACCGACTCCCAGCGCACCATGCCCCGCAGCTGACCACTGGTCTGGCCGACCGCGCGCAGCAGCCCCAACTCCCTGGTCCGCTCGTGCACCGCCAGCGTCAGGGTGTTGGCGATGCCCAGCAGCGCGATCAGCACCGCCAGCGCCAGCAGCGCGTAGACCACCGAGAGCATCATGTCGACGCCAGAGGCCGCGCTCTTCGCGTACTCGGCGCGGTCCTGCACCTGCGGACTGCCGTACGGGACCAGCGCCCGTTCCACCGCCGCCTTGCCCGCCGCAGCCGAGACGCCGTCACGCAGCCCGATCGCGACCATGGTGTCCGCGTCCTGCCCCCGGTGCGGGGCCCAGGCCTGTCGGGTCATCAGGTAGTCGCCGGCCAGACTGCCGCCCTCGTACAGGGCGCGGATGGTGAACGGGCCGCTCGTGCCGTCGGTGAAGCCCACGGTGACGGACTGTCCGAGCAGCCAGCCGTGCTGCTGCGCCTCGCTGCGGGAGACCGCCAGCCCGTCCGTGCCGAGCGCGGCCAGTGAGCCGTCGACCCGGCCGAGGTCGACGATCCCGGACAGCCGGGCCGGGTCGGTCACGTCCAGCGTCCGGCCGTGCCCGTCGATCCGGGCCACGCCCCGGCCGAGCCCGACGGTCTGCCGCACCTCGGGCAGGGCGGCCAGGGCGTCCGCCACCTTGGGACTGATCCCACTGCCGCCGGCCCCGAACGAGGCGGTGGTGACGGCGAGATCGCCCGCGAAGGACTTGCTCACCGTGTCGTCCAGGGTGGCCTTGATCGAGGCGCCGAACACGGTGAACAGCGTGACCACCGCGACTCCGATCATCAGCGCGCTCGCGGTGGCCGCCGTCCGGCGTGGGTTGCGGGCCGCGTTACGCCGGGCGAGCACCCCGGAGACCCCGCGCAGCCTGGGCAGCGGCGCGCCCAACATCCGCACCGCGCCGGCCGCGGCGACCGGGCCGAGCACCACCGTGCCGGCCAGCACCGCCAGTGCCCCGAGCGCCGTCAGCAGCACGGACGGGCCGTCGGTCGCACCGAGGACGGCGACCGGCACTCCCCCGGTCAGCAGCAGGCTGCCGAGCACCACCCGGACGGTGCCCGAGCGCCCCTGCGCCGCCCGGTCGACGCCCGTGTCCCGCAGGGCCGCGAGCGGAGCCGTCCGCCCGGCCCGGACGGCCGGCAGCAGCGCGGAGCCCACCGCGACCAGGGTGCCGACCAGCAGCGGCAGCAGGACGGCGGCCGCGCTGATCACCATGCCACCGGTCGGCAGGGCGAAGCCGAGCGCCGAGAACAGCGCCTTGAGCCCGGCGGCCACCCCGATCCCGCCCAGCAGCCCGCCGAGCGAGGCCAGCAGGCCGACCACCAGCGCCTCCGCCAGCGTCGCCCCGAGCACCTGGCCGCGCACCGCGCCGAGCGCCCGCAGCAGCGCGTGCTCCCTGGTCCGCTGGGCGACCACGATGGCGAAGGTGTTGTGGATGGTGAACGTCGCCACCAGCAACGCGATCCCGGCGAAGACCAGCAGCAGCGTGGTGAACATGGTCAGGAACCGCCCGGACAGCACCTGGGTGGACTCCTGGGTGGCCGCCGCACCGGTGATCGCCTGGACGCCGGCGGGCAGTTGCGGGGTGATCCGGTCGACCAGCTCCCGCTGGGAGACCCCGCCCGACGCGCGGACCTGGATCGAGGCGGCCTGCCCCTCTCCCTTGGGCGTGAGGTACCGCTCGGCGTCCGCGAAGGTCATCGCGGTGAAGGTGCTCGGCCCCATGCCGTCCGCGTCCGCCCCGAAGGTGGCGATGCCGACGACGGTGACCGGTACCGGATCGGGGGTGCGCAGAACGGTGGTCGAGCCGAGGTGCAGCCCGCCCGCCTTCGCCGCGCCCCGGTTCACCACAACCTCGCCCGGGGCGGCCGGCGGCCGGCCCTCGGCCAGCCGGTAGGGGTTGAGCCGGCCGTCGGTCAGCCAGTTGCCCGCCAGGGTGGGCGGGCCCTGGCCGCCGATCGGCTTGCCGTTGCTTCCGATGAGCTGGCCCGCGCCCTGGACCGACGGCTCGGCGGCCGCCACCCCGGGTACGGTGCGCAGCCGGTCGGCGAGCGCCGCCGCCACCGGCGCCCGTACCCCGCCGACCGTGCCCGGCGAGTCCAGCACGTCGGCGCTGCGGACCACGACGTCGGTGCCGGCGTTGGCGTCGGCGAAGAGGGTGTCGAAGTTGGCCCGCAGGGTGTCGCCGAGCACCATCGTGCCGGTCAGGAAGCTCACCCCGAGCAGGATGGACAGGAGGGTGCCGGCCAGCCGCCTGCGGTGGGCGCGCAGCGAGCGCAGGCTGAGCCGGAGGGGAACGGTGTTCGTGCGCCCGCCTCGATTCGCTCGGATCCGCTCGCTCACGACCGCCCCCGTTCGAAGGCCTTCATCCGGTCCAGCACCAGGGCGGAGGTGGGCTGCCGCATCCGGTCCACCAGCCGTCCGTCGGCGAGGAAGAGCGCCTCGTCGGCCCAGCCGGCGGCCGTCGGATCGTGGGTGACCATGACCACGGCCTGGCCCATCTCGTCCACCGCCCGGCGCAGCAGGCCGAGTACCTCGCCGCCGCTGCGGGAGTCGAGGTTGCCGGTCGGCTCGTCGGCGAAGACCACCCGGGGCCGCCCGGCCAGCGCCCGGGCCACCGCGACCCGCTGCTGCTGGCCGCCGGAGAGCTCGCTCGGACGGTGCTGCAGCCGGTCGCCCAGGCCGACCACGTCGACCAGCGTCTCCAGCCAGGCCTGGTCGGGGGCGGCCCCGGCCAGATCGAGCGGGAGGGTGATGTTCTCCAGGACGGTGAGCGTGGGCACCAGGTTGAAGGCCTGGAACACGAAACCGATCCGCTCCCGGCGCAGCAGGGTGAGCCGCCGGTCGTTGAGTGTGCCGAGCTCGGTGTCGCCGATCCAGGCGGTGCCGGCGGTGAGCGTGTCCAGCCCGGCCGCGCAGTGCATCAGGGTGGACTTGCCCGAGCCGGACGGGCCCATGATCGCGGTGAACCGCCCGGCCGGGAACTCCACCGTCACGTGGTCCAGCGCCCGGACTTCGGTGCCGCCGATGCCGTAGATCTTCACGGCATCGGCGACCCGGGCGGCGGCGCCTCGTACGACGTCCAGGGTGGTCACCTGGTGCCACCTCCCCTGGTGTCGTCCCGCGGCGGCTCGCTGAGCACGGCCCGCTTGGCGCGGTACTCCTCGGCGTCGATGTCGCCCTCGGCGTAGCGGCGGCCCAGGACGGCCAGCGGATGCTCCGCCACGGCCCCGCCCCCGAACCCGCAGCCGTGCCGCCGCCGGACCGTGCGGCGCAGCACCGCGATCACCAGGACCACCACGGCGATCCAGACCAGCGGGATCAGCAGGATCCACGGGCCGGGGCCGTGCCAGTCGGCCAGCTGCGTGTACATGGTGGTTCAACTCCTCGGTGGTGGGCCTCCAGGACCTCGGGGGTTCCCGAGGTGCCTAGAGCGTCCCGCCGAGCGGTCTCATCACGCGTCCTACCAGCAGCGACAGTTGGGATACTCCCGGAAGAGTAGGGGCCGCTCAGCCCAGCCAGCCCGGCCGCACCAACCCCGACTCGTAGGCCAGCACGACCAGTTGCGCCCGGTCCCGCGCGCCGAGCTTCGCCATCGCCCGGCTGACGTGCGTCTTCGCCGTCAGCGGGCTGACCACCAGCCGCCGGGCGATCTCCTCGTTGGACAGCCCCATCCCGACCAGCGCCAGTACCTCGCGCTCCCGCTCGGTCAGCATCGAGATGTCCGAGAGGCCCTCCGGCACGGTCTCGGGAGCCTTCGACCGGGCGGCGAACTCGCCGATCAGCCGCCTGGTCACCCCCGGCGAGAGCAACGCGTCCCCCGCGACCGCGACCCGGATCGCCCGCAGCAGGTCGGCCGGCTCGGTGTCCTTGACCAGGAAGCCCGCCGCCCCCGAGCGCAGCGCCTCGAAGACGTACTCGTCCAGCTCGAAGGTGGTCAGCACGACCACCCGGACGGAGGACAGCGCCGGGTCCTCGGCGATCCTCCTGGTCGCCTCCAGCCCGTCCATCCGCGGCATCCGGATGTCCATCAGTACGACGTCCGGCACGATTTCGCGGGTGAGCCGCAGCGCCGCCTCGCCGTCACCCGCCTCGCCGACCACCGTGAGGTCGTCCTGGAGGTCCAGCAGGGCCCGGAAGCCCGCCCTGACCAGCAGTTGGTCATCCGCCAGCAGTACCCGAATCAATCGCTCTCCGCCTTCGGTGTCGGCAGCTCCGCCCGGACCCGGAAGCCGCCGTCCGGCAGCGGCCCCGCGGTGATGGTGCCACCGAACGCCGCCACGCGTTCCCGCATCCCGACCAGCCCGCTGCCCGACCCGCCCGCGTCACCGAGGACCGCGGGCCCCGGATCCTCCACCCGGACCACCAGCACGGCCGGGTCACTCCAGTCCAGCACCACGACCGCCTGCCGGGCCGCCGAGTGGCGCACCACGTTGGTGAGCGCCTCCTGGACGATCCGGAAGGCGGCGAGGTCGACGGTGGCGGACAGCTCGCGCCGCTCGCCGCGCTCCTGCACCTCCGCCTCCAGGCCCACCCGGTCCGCCTGCTCGGTGAGTTCGTCCAGCCGGTCCAGCCCGGGGGCCGGCCCGCGCGGCGCCGCCCCGGGCCCGCGCAGCGTCGCGAGCACCTGGCGGACCTCGCCGAGCGCCTCCTTGCTGGTCGACTTGATGGTGACCAGTGCGCCGCGGGCCTCCTCCGGCCGCCGGTCGAGCAGCGCGAGCGCGACCCCGGCCTGGATGTTGATCAGCGACAGGCTGTGCGCCAGGATGTCGTGCAACTCCCGGGCCATCCTGAGCCGTTCCTCGTTGGCCCGGCGCTCCTCCAGCTGCTGCCGGTAGGCCCGGTGGGCGGCGATCCGCTCGCGCCGGAACCGGACCAGCTCGCCCCCCGCCATCACCAGCAGCAGCCAGGCCGACAGCCCGAGTTCCTGCGGCCAGATGCTGCCGGACGGCGGGGCCGCGCGCTGCCAGCTCTCCGGCAGGACGAAGGTGACCAGGAGGTGGACCAGGTAGACCCCGCCCACGCCGGCCCAGGCCGCCCGGCGGTGCCCGGAGCCGATCGCCACGCAGCAGGCGATCAGCCAGCTCACGAAGGCCGGCCCGTACGGGTACCCGCCGGCCAGGTACCCGGCGGTGACCACCGAGGTGCCGGCCACCACCGCGACCGGCCGGCGGTCGCGCAGCACCAGCAGGGCCGGCCCGAGCAGCAGCAGCAGGTAGCCGAAGGCGTCCAGCGGGACCCGCCCGTGCTGGTTGTGCGCGGCGAAGGTCGAGCCGACCACCTGGAGCACCGCGACCGCCGCCGCCACCCCGAGCGGGTAGCCCGCCTTGGCCGCGCGCACCCACGGCGGGCGCCACGGCTCGGGCGGCTCCTCCGGCGGCTGCTCCGCCGGGGGCGGCTCGGTCGGGGGCGGCTCGGTCGGCGGGGACGTGGGCGGCATCATGCCCACAAGCTAGACCGCGCCCCGTCCCCGCGCGTCCTCCACCAGTGGCGTTCGGGCGTACTCCCGCTGGAGTACGCCCGACCGCGGCTCGCCCTCAGCCCTCCGCAGCGTCCGCGGACGCCCGGGCCTTCGCCTGCGCCTCGTCGAAGGTCGCCGACGCCTCCGGCCGCGCCAGCGTGACCACCAGCTCCCCGTCGCTCACGTCCGCGATCAGCGTGTCCCCCTCCCGCACCGAACCGTCCAGCAGCAGGTTGGAGATCCGGTTGTCCAGCTCCGACTGGATCGTCCGGCGCAGCGGCCGGGCCCCGAACTCCGGCTGGTAGCCCCGGTTGACCAGGTACTCCTTGGCCGCCTCGGTGACGTCCAGCTCGACGTCCTGGGCCCGCAGCCGGCGCCGGCTGCGGTCCAGCAGCAGGTCCACCACCGACAGCAGGTCCTTCCTGGTGAGCGCGTGGAAGACGATCACCTCGTCGATCCGGTTGAGGAACTCCGGCCGGAACTGCCGCCGCAGATCGTGCATCAGGTCGTCCCGCAGCGCCGCGTCAGGAGCTCCGCTCCGGGCTTCCATCTCCCCCGCGCGGTCGAGGATCCGCTGCGAGCCGATGTTGCTGGTCATGATCACCACGGTGTTGCGGAAGTCGACCGTACGCCCCTGGGAGTCGGTCAGCCGCCCGTCGTCCAACACCTGGAGCAGCAGGTTGAAGACGTCCGGGTGGGCCTTCTCCACCTCGTCGAAGAGCAGCACGCTGTACGGCTTGCGGCGCACCGCCTCGGTCAGCTGCCCGGCCTCCTCGTAGCCGACGTACCCGGGCGGGGAGCCGACCAGCCGGGAGACGGTGTGCTTCTCCTGGAACTCGCTCATGTCGAAGCGGATCATCCGGTCCGGGTCGCCGAACAGCAGCGCCGCCAGCGCCTTCGCCAGCTCGGTCTTGCCGACGCCGGTCGGCCCGAGGAAGAGGAAGGAGCCGGTCGGCCGCTCCGGGTCGCCCATCCCGGCCCGGCCGCGGCGCACCGCCTGGGCGACGGCGGTGACCGCCTCGTCCTGGCCGATCACCTTCTCGTGCAGGTGCTCCTCCAGCTTGAGCAGCCGCTCCTTCTCGGTCGCGTTCAGCTCCGCGACCGGGATGCCGGTCCGGGAGGAGAGCACCTGCGCGATGTCGTCGGCCGTCACGTCGACGACCTCCTCGCGGGACTCGGCCATCGCCGCCAGCTCGTCCTCGGTCTGCCGCAGCTCGGTCTTCAGGTTGGCGGCCCGGACGAACTCCTCGTCCGCGACGGCCTCGTCCAGCTCCCGCTTCAGCTTGGTGATCCGGTCCTGCACCCCGGTCGCCTCGGTGGACCCGCTCAGGCTGCGCAGCCTGACCCGGGCACCGGCCTGGTCCAGCAGGTCGATCGCCTTGTCGGGCAGGAAGCGGTCGCTGACGTACCGGTCGGAGAGCGTCGCCGCCGCGTCCAGCGCCTCGTCGGTGAACCGCACCTGGTGGTGCGCCTCGTACGCGTCGCGCAGCCCCTGGAGGATCTCGACCGTCTCGTCGACGCTCGGCTCGGGCACCAGCACCGGCTGGAAGCGGCGCTCCAGCGCGGCGCCCTTCTCCAGGTGCTTGCGGTACTCGTCCAGCGTGGTCGCGCCGACCACGCTCAACTCGCCGCGTGCGAGCGCCGGTTTGAGGATGTTTCCGGCGTCCATCGAGCCCTCGCCGCCGCTGCCCGCGCCAACCACGGTGTGCAGCTCGTCCAGGAACAGGATCACGCTCTTCTCGGCCGCGGTGACCTCGTCGATCACGTTCTTCAACCGCTCCTCGAACTCGCCCCGGTACTTGGAGCCGGCCACCAGCGCGGTCAGGTCGAGGGTGACCACCCGCTTCTCCTTGAGGCTCTGCGGCACGTCCCCGGAGACGATCCGCTGGGCCAGGCCCTCGACGATCGCGGTCTTGCCGACGCCCGGCTCGCCGATCAGCACGGGGTTGTTCTTGGTCCGCCGGGAGAGGATCTCGACGGTCTGCTCGATCTCCTCGGCCCGCCCCACCACCGGATCCAGCCGGCCCGAACGCGCCTGTTCGGTGAGGTCGCGCCCGTACTCGTCCAGCGTCGGCGTCTCGCTCGGGCGGGCGCCCGTGCTGCCGCGCTCACCGCCGGTGCCGCGCTCCTCCAGCACCGACTTCAGTGCCTCCTGCGAGGGCGCCGCGTTGCGCAGCGCCACGCCGGCGCCCGAGCGCTCCTGGTCGAGCAGCGCGCCGAGGATGTGCTCCGGGCCGATGTACGAGGCGCCGACCGCCTGCGAGCGGGCATGTGCGGCGAGCAGGGCGCGCTTGGCCGCGGGGGTGAGCGCCGGCCGGACGTCCACCGCGTCGCGGCTGCCGGACGGCAGGGCGTGCTCCAGGTCGCCGGAGAGCCGGTCCGGATCGACGCCGGCCCGTTCCAGCATCCGGCGCGAGGGGCCCACCCGGGTGGCCGCCCAGGCCAGGTGCGCGGTGTCGAGGTCGTTGGAGCCGTCCTCGGCCGCGCGCTGCGCGGCCAGCGCGAGGAGTTCCTGCGAGGACTCGCTGAGCAGCCGCCCGATCGGTACTCGCTGCACGGCGGGCGGGGAGGCCATCGGGCTCATCCCGAAGAACCGGCTGAGCAGGTCGGAGAACGGATCGTTCGATCCGAACGGGGGCATGGACACGGCGATTCACCTCTCCCAAGCGGTTTGCAGCCACACAAACACAGGCCGTGGCGCCTCGCCCGTCGAGCCGGCCGGGGCCGTCGCCCGGCGTGCCCGGGCCTCGCCGCCGTCCGGCCGCACGGCGGCCGCGTTCGCCCGGTGACCTGCTCCGACAGCGCACCGCCGCTGTACGTCACCGCCATCGCCGGCAACCCGCCCGCGACGTTGCGCGTGGGCGGCCGTCGAAGAGCCGGATCACGCCGTCCACATCACACGCCATCCCACCTCCCCACCACACAAGATCACCGGACCCCGAAGCCGGGTGCGGCGCGAGGGCCGGGCCGCAGGCCTGCCTGTTACCAGCCAGAAAGACCGGAATCGGCCCGCCGGGCGAACCGTCAGGCCAAAACAGCATATTCCTGGCTGGCGTTTGAATAGTCGCCGCCCTGTTCGATTTTGGCGTTTGAAATGTGATGGACCACTTCACCGGCCTGGCCAGCGACATTACCGGCGGTCACGCACTTGAGTCGAGTCACGACGATGCGCAATCGAACGCCTACAAAAAACGAAGATTCACTCGTTGGAGTGACCCGGCTGGACATGGACACTGCCGGAAAGGGAAAGTCTCGATGTCCTCAACAAGGGCCATTGGGGGGCTCCTATGGTGGAATCTCGCTCGAATCAGAAGATGATCGAGCAAAAAGGCGGAGTGGGACCGTTGCTCGGCGCTCGGAAGCCGAGTCCCTCCGCATCTCTCAGGGTCGGAAAACCGCGCGCCGGCGAAATGCTGGCCGACACGTTCGACCCCGAGCTGTTCCGCGAGAATTCCGAGACGGTACTGAGCCGACTGGAAAGCCATCTGGCCGATTCCTCGATCAGAGGGCTCGAACTGATCGACCCCGAAACACTGACCCAGGCCGCCAGGGCCCTGATGACCTCCGAGCGCGAGAAGATCGCGGCCTTCGACGAGAAGCGGCTGGACGGGATCACCGACCTGTACGTCAGGACGGGGATCCAGGTCCACTCACCCGGCTACATGGGGCGGCAGTTCTCGGGCGTGGTGCCGCTGGGCGGGGTCGTCGACTTCGTCAGCTCGGTGGTCAACCAGCCGTCCTCGTTCTACGAGGCGGGCCAGCTGCCCAGCGTGGCCGAGCGCATCATGGCCGAGGAGCTGAATCGATTCATCGGCTGGGAGCCGGACTCCTTCGCCATGGTGACCACCTCGGGCGGGTCACTGGCCAACCTGACCGCACTGCTGGCGGCCAGGAACAAGATGTTCCCCGACTTCTGGTCGGGCGGCAGCCCGACGGCGCACGGCCTGCCCCGCCCCGCCATCGCGGTCGGCGCGGACGTGCACTACAGCGTCTCGCGGGCGGCCGGGATCCTGGGGATCGGCGAGTCGCAGATCGTGCGCCTGCCGATCAACCGGGAGCAGCAGATCTGCCTGGAGCAGGTGCGGCCGGCCCTGGAGGCCGCCGAGCAGCGGGGACTGAAGGTGTTCGCCCTGGTCGCCTCGGCCGGCACCACCTCGGTCGGCGCCTTCGACCCGCTCGACGGGCTCGCCGACATCGCCCGGGCCGCGGGCATCTGGCTGCACGTCGACGGCGCACACGGCGCCAGCCTGCTGGTCTCCGACCGGCTCCGGCACAAGCTGCGGGGGATCGAGAAGGCCGACTCCCTGGCGTGGGACGCACACAAGATGATGTTCGTTCCGGCGCCCTGCACGCTGCTGTTCTACCGGAACAAGGAGGACAGCCTCGGGGCCTTCCAGCAGCGCGCCAGCTACGTCTTCGACGAGGAGCCGGACCGCTACACCGAGCTCGACAGCGGTGCCAGGAACTTCGAGTGCACCAAGCGGCCCATGATCATGCCGCTGTGGACCCTCTGGTCCGTCTACGGCCGGGCCCTGTTCGCCGAGAAGATCGAGCACCTCTGTGAACTGACCGAGGAGATCCACCGGCTCCTCCAGGACGAACCGGAATTCGAAACGGTGCACCGGCCGGAAGCCAACATCCTGTGCTTCCGCTACCGTCCCGCCGAACTCCCGGACGAACACGTGCACCGCTTCCAGGTGGCGATCAGGAACCGGATCAAAATCCAGGGGAATTTCTTCATCTCCAAGGTGAACATCGACGGGGTCGCCGCGCTGCGCGTGGTCATGATGAACCACCAGATCACCGTCGATCACTTCCGGATGCTGCTCGGTGAGATCAGGCGGGTCGGCGCCGACGTCCTGGCCGATGCCGGCTGAAGGCCGCCGAAGAGTCGCGTCCGAACGAACCGCAGCACATGAAAAAGTGAACAACACGAGGACGAGGAATTGACGATGAGTGCAGTGAGCACCGCGCCCACCCGGCCGGCGGCCCCCGGCGGCGCCGGTGAACTGGCGAACTGGCTGATCCCCGAGTGGGAACTGAAGCCGGACTCGGTCGAGGCCGTGGAGAAGCTCCCCTCGTTCGCGAGCAAGCTCCGCGAGTGCGAGCGGGTCTGCCAGGCGCCGTACAGCGAGGTCTCGCACGAGATCCAGGACGCCCTGGTGCTGCGCCGCCTCCAGCAGATGGTCAACACGGTGCGGCTCAACCCGCTCTGGCGCAGCCGCCTCTCGGGCGCCGGCATCAGCGGCGCCCCGCAGACGTACGAGGAGTGGCAGCGGATCCCGCTGTCGGACAAGGAGACCCAGCGCGAGTTCTTCATGGATTCGCGTCCGGGCATGGTGGTGCCGCTGGCGCGCGGCGGCTTCGAGATCGTGGCCAGCGGGGGCACCAGCGGCGGGAAGCCGCTGGAGTCGGTGTACTCGCTGCGGGAGCTGCGGGACACCTACGAGGTGGCCGGCCGCTTCATGGGCGCCTACCAGCTCGGCGGGTACCTGCCCGGCAACGACCCCAAGTGGCTGTACACCACGCTGGCGGACTACCAGATGTGGAGCAGCGGCACCATGGTGGGCGGGGTGCTGGCCCAGGTGCCGGGGGTCAACTACATCGGCGCGGGTCCGGTCACCGCCCCGGTGCTGGAGCACATGTTCTCGTACCCCGGCCCGAAGGCGCTGATGGGGATCACCGCGGGCATCGCGATCCTCAGCGAGCTCGGCGCGGGCATGAGCCAGGAGGCCAAGGAGAGCTTCCGGGTGGCGCTGTACGGGAGCGGGGTGCTGCCGCAGCGCAAGCGGGCGGAGCTCAAGGCGATGTACCCGAACCTGACGATCCTCAGCTACTTCGCCGCCACCCAGGCCGAGACCATCGGGCTGCAGCTGACGGAGGAGTCGCCCTACCTGGCGGCCGTGCCCGGGCTGCACCTGGTGGAGATCGTCGACGAGCAGGGCCGCTGGGTCGCCGAGGGCGAGGAGGGCGAGCTGGTCGTCACCCGGCTGCACGGGCACGAGGCACCGCTGCTGCGGCTGAAGCTGGGCGACCGGATGATCCGCCGCCCGAGGCTGGACGGGCCGGGGCCGAAGACCGGCCGGTTCGAGTTCGCCGGCCGCACCGGGGACATCCTGCACCTGAACGACAGCCAGTACTCGGCCCCGCGCGCGTACGAGGCGCTGCGCGAGGACCTGCTCAAGGCCACGGCGACGGACCTGGACGTGGTCGCCCACGAGATCCAGTTCGTGAACCACCGCGAGGGCAAGACGATCACGCTGCTGGCGTCCGTCGACGACGTCCCCGGTCTGACGTACCGGATGGACGCCGCGCTCGGCCCGTACGGCGTCCAGCACGTCTTCGTCAACGCGCTGCCCCGCTCGCTCTCGCTGTTCAACCAGGGCGAGGCGAACCCCGCCTCGATCGAGAAGACCGGTTACCGGTTCCTGATCAAGTTCGTGCCCAGGGCGTCCGCGGAGATCGAGCGGACGTCGGTCGGCAAGGTGCCGCTGGTGCGCGACCGGGGCTGACAGAACCGGCGGGACGGTACAACTGCCGCTCCGGAACGTTGGTTTGAGGAATGGAGTGAGTATGAAACCGCAAGTGAACATCGCCGTCGTGGTGGACGTGATCGGCGCGCTGTCGGACAAGACGCTGCTCAACGGCAACCTCTGCCTGATCGACGACGGGTCGTTCGAGAGCAAGAACCAGGGAACGCCCGACCTGTGCACCGTGGTGGTGCCGGGCCAGGTGGTCCAGTGGTCCGCCCTGGCGGTGGACCTGCAGACGCCCGTCGAGATCCGGAGCATCAGCTTCGTGCCGGCGGACGAGGGTGCGGGCGCGACCGCGCACGGCGTCGACCACGGCGGCCCGGCCGAGGGCACGGACGGCGGTGCGGCGGGCGGCGCGGACGGCGCGGGCGGCGCACCGTCGGCCGGCCACCGGGTGGCGGGCGGACAGCTGGACCTCAACGTCTGGTCCGGCGTGGTGCCGCCGTACCTGGTGCCCGGGGTGCCGTACCGGTACCGGCTGGAGCTCCAGATGTACGAGGGCGAGCACAGCGTGCTGCACGTCGACTCGCCCGCACTGATGTGCCTGTAGGCGGAACACCGACAAGGAGGGTGGGCGCATGGCCCAACAACTGGCGATCATCGTGCTCGTGGACGTCGGCAACGCGCTGGAGTCCCGGACGCTGACCGGTAACACCTATCTGTTCGACAACATGAAGCTCCAGGGCTCCCTGAACCAGGGCACCGGCGAGTTGGTCACCGCGATCAACGGCACCTACTGGAGCGACGGCTCGCAGGCCGGCGAGCAGGTGCTCAACTGGCTTCCGTACAGCCTCGGTTCGATCCCCCCGACGGTGCCCCGCGGCTACCACACCACCCGGGCGCGGGAGGCCGAGAAGGAGGCGCTGGCGGAGCTCGCGACGCTGACCGAGAAGCCCGGGGTGGCGAACGGCGACACCGAGGCCGCACTCGCCCGGATCCGGAAGACCGTCGGCACCAGGGTCAACGGCACCTCGCGCTCCCGGGCCCTCTCCGGGCAGCGGGTCCTGGACGTCACGGGCCGGGTGGTCTCCGACCACGGCCAGGACACCCACAACTACCCGGCGCCGGTGATCACCGACATCTTCGGCCAGGCGGTGGACGAGAAGGTCATCTACCCGGCCGAGTACGGCTCCCCGGACCTGGTGACCGACGGCTGGTACTGGTCGGCAACGATCGACACCTCCCGGCCCGGGACCTACAGCTACAAGATGCGGATCCAGCTCCACGAGCTGGTCCGGCGGGCGGGCGACTGGACCTGGGAGCCGGTCAACCTCACCTGCGAGTCGAAGCTCCGGATCACCGCGGAGCCCAAGCGGAACGGCTTCACCGGGGCCGGCATGGGCTACCTGCCGATCGCCCCGGCCGCCTTCGGCTGAGCCCCTGACCCAGGAAGTCCCGGTAAGGACGAGGAGGAGTAGATGACCACCAAGCCACGGCTGAAGACCACGCCGAAGCGCCCGATCTCGATCACCGCGGTGGTGGACTGCGTGGGCATGCTGGCGTCCCAGAGCACCCACGGCCACCTGTACCTGTACGACACCAACAAGGCCGGCGGGTCCGCCGACTTCGGCACCGAGGAGCTGCGGACCAAGGTCAGGGCCGGCGACCAGCTGCTCTGGAACGTGCTGGCGCTCGAGTGCGAGGCCTTCGTGGCCATCGACGGGATCGTGATCGACCCCGAGGTGTGCGAGCCGGTCCGGAAGGTGTACCCGGGCACCGACGTCGCCTACTGGACCGGGACGGTGAAGAAGGACGCCACGTCCCCGGTGCCGTACCGGATCAGGTTCCGGCTGGGGACGCAGGTCGAGCCGATCACCACCACTGTGTCGCCCGTCCTGGTCGGCCAGGCCACCTGACAGCTCTGAGCAGCGGACGGCTCCGGGCACTGGACCGCCCGGAACGGCGCGCTCGAAGGAGGAACCTTGACTACCAGTACAAGCAGCGCCTCGGCGGACAAGCAGAACCCCGGGCAGCTGAACTCGGTACAGCTCAACATCGTCACGCTCGTGAACATGGAGCGGGCCACGGCCAACCGCTCGCTGGGCGACGCGATGTACATGATGGACAACAGCGTCGGCGGGTCCGGCCAGGGCACCCGGCAGCTGGAGACGGTCTGCAAGCAGGGCCAGGTGCTGAACTGGATCATCCGCCCGATCGACATGGAGCGGCGGCTGGACGGCACCTGGCCGCCGATGCCCAAGATCAACAACATCGTAATCCTCGACACCGAGCTGGGTGACGAGGAGGACGTGGCCGAGCGGAAGCTCTTCACCGAGCTCAAGATCTACGGCATGCCCGACCGCATGCGCTCGCCGCTGACCCCGGTCTACTACTACTGGGCCGGCACCGTGCTCAGCACCGCCAAGCCCGGCCTGTACCGGTACCGGCTGGTCATCGAGCTGGAGCAGGAGGGCACCAAGGAGAAGCTCTACCTCAACACGGTCGACCACCCCGCGCTGCGGGTGATCGAGGTCTGACAGGCCGACACCGCGTGAGCCCGGTGTCCCCGACCATCGCGGTCGGGGACACCGGGCTCGTTCGCTGCCGGCCTCGGGTGCGCGGCGAGCTTCGCCACCGAGCCGCAGGGCGAGGGCGCCGACGATCACCAGGGTCCGGTCGAGGTGCGGCCGCCTCGGCACTTCCCGTCCCCGGGCCGGGGCTCACACTCGCATGCCCACCACGTGTCGGGGCTCGGACACCAGCCCGTAGATGACCAGGAGCGACATCGTCATGATGAACAGCGACCAGAAGGGGAAGGTCGACAGGAACATCAGCTGGCCCACCGGGCACATCGAGGTGAGCACGATGCCGGTGATCCGGGCAGCCCTCACCCCCAGGAACACACCCAGGCTGGCCAGAATCTGTGCGATCCCGACGACGACCCAGATCCAGCCCCAAGCCGTGTAGTTGAAGATGAGAAGCCGGTTCCCGTGATTGGCAGTCGTCTCGTAGTACCCGTGGTCCAGGACGGCACCCGCAGGCCCCGCACACGCCGGGGAACGCTTCCTCACGAGTGAGAGGACGACGTCCGACCCGCGACTCCGGAGCGATGGTCGGTCCCGATCGCCTGTTCGCGGTGGCGAGATCGCCGGAACGACTGCGGCCCAGGTCGGGACACCTGTCCCGACCTGGGCCGCAGCCTCGGTTCCTGCTGTTCGGAGGGTGGGCGCGGACGGTTTCGAACCGCCGACATCTGCTTTGTAAGCTCGTTCGACCATTCGCCCAGGCTCAGTGAAGCCGCACGCGTCTCCCGCCAGCCGGCCGCAGGCGACATCCGTTGCCGTCTCACGTCCGCCGGTGTTGCCGTCAGGATCTGCCGTCATCGGAGCCCCAGAAGGCGCACGCCACTTCAGCTCACACAGCGGTCTAGCAGCAGCACACGTACCCCGAGGTTCAAGTAGGCGGTATCAGAAGCTACGGGTTCGCGCGCAGTTCCGACCCGTCTGAGTACCTGATGGGCGACCGGTGTCCGCCGACATAGCTATCGATGACCAACGTCACATCTTGGCGGCCACGTATGGCCGCGAACTAGCACGCATCGAAAGCCGACCTTCCGCTCTGATGCGAGGGCGTTAAGCGCCGGTTCCCATTACAGCGGCTAACCATCCGAATCGCCAGGCGGGAAATCCATCTGCCGATTCCGCGATAAGCGCGCGGCTCGACTCTCATTCAGATCAGCGATCAAAGCGGCAATACTTTTCCATTCGGCATCCAAGGATCTTATCTCCCGCTCAACCTGGGCGAGGTTGGTCTCAATAACTTGAAGGTCGGCTATCGTCTCACGCGCTGTGCCATGGTTAAATTCTGCCGAGTCACTCCCGAGTTCAGCGAGCTGCGCCCTAAGCGTCGAAGCATCCCCCAGGAAAGCCGCTTGCCTCATTTTCAGTTGGTGCATTCTATTTTGCATATGGTGCTCCCGCTCAACGAGCGCCATCTCTACGCGTTCACCCCCCAAAATCGACCCCTGGCGGAACAGTCGATTTTGCGCGACGTGCTCGACCTCAATCCCCCTCCCCCTCTTTACCACCTCAACAGTCGAGGGACTTACCGCGACCTTCAGTGCGGTCTTGGCAACGCGCAGAAAGTCCCCCGGGTGCATGAGGTGGAACGAAATTCCCGCACGCAGATTCATCTCATCCACCAAGAGAGGGTGCGGCCCGAGAACATCCTCATTCCTCCTGCGCACCCAATCCGGCTTCTGTTCGCGAGAGACCAGCAGAACGGGAATCTTGCGCCGTTTAGCTTCCGCAATCAACTGCTCCCAGAGCAGCAGATCGCCAAGGGACCTGTCGCCCAATTTTCCGGAGTCCTCGAAACCAGGAGGTATCTTTTGAGAAAACCGAGCCTCGGCACCCTCTCGGACGCGAACTTCAGAATCGGCTTCGAGGGGTGGACCAACCTTCCCATCAAGCAGGTCATCGATCTCCCGGAGGATATGATCTCCAGAAATAGCCGACTTTTGATCTACATCCAGCCTATTTCGCTGCCCCTTGACCTTTCCTTCAGCGCCGCCGAATGCCCGCTTCAGTGATCTCACGCAATCGGCCAATTCGGCCTCTGGAATTGAACATGCAGCCTGCAGTTGCTCCAGGGACTTCAGCGCCTGCGACTTAGCCTGCACGAGAGACGACAAGGCATCATCAAAGCTCTTCTGTTGATTTGAAATGGCATTGAATCGTCGCTCGTGAAACTCCTTTCCGGCCTGATAGGGAACCCAGAGCCTGTCACCCAGCTCCCGCAACGCCGAGATCAGCTCATTTCGAGCCTGGGGAATATATCGATAGAGGTCTAGCAGCACATTTGCATCAAGGGCGACCAGGCCACCCTGAATGAGAATTGTCAGCTCTTCGGTACTCTTCGGATGAAATGCCGGGAACCAATCATGAAGGCTCTTTGACTCTCTGGCGCGATCCTCTGAATCGGACACCGAAATCTCCAACGCACGTCCGACGAACTAGTAACTGGCCCATCATCATGCCCCAGTCACTGCCAGACTGCACCCATTTTGGAAGAACGCCTGAAGAAACCAGCCTTCGGAGAGTCCACTCGTCTCGCAGCTACTACTGCTCTGCCGCTGGCAGCCTGCCCCCAGGATCGTCCATCCTGTCTAGGTATCCACCTACGGAAGGAGCTACCCCGTGCCCGAGCGGAGCCCGCGCGGTACGTACCTGCGGATTGCCGACGCATTGCGCGCCCAGATCAGCGGGGACTCCACCATGACGTCGCTTCCATCAGAGGCTGACCTGATGCAAGGGCATGGCGTCGCCCGCACCACGGTGAAGCGCGCCCTCGATGTCCTCGCCGCCGAGGGCTTGATCCGATCACAACCAGGCGTCGGGTGGCTCGTCGTCGGGACCGAGCAGAAGGTCCCAGTGCTCGACCAGCTCGCTGCCCTAGTTCACGAACTCGGCGTAGACGCCGACTTCCCGTCTGAGAAGGAACTCACCGAGACGACCGGTGCCGCACGGGGTACCGTCCGGCGTGCCCTCGCTCAGCTGGAAGGCGCAGGCGTTCTCGAAGTCCGTCATGGGAAGGGGCGCCGTGTCCGCGCACTTCCCACCAATCACTCCTGACCACAGCCACCTAGGAACGGATGCCATCGTGTGGGCCTACGAGCTTGCCGAATCCCTTCTGTCCATCGACCTGCCGCGCCGCTGGAACCACTCCAAGGGGGTGGCCAGCAAGGCGCGCGCCCTGGCCGTCATCCTCGGCCCGGATGCCGAGCTGCTGGAGTCCGCAGCGGTCCTGCACGACGTCGGCTACTCTCCGCGGATCGTCGACACGGGCTTTCACCCGCTCGACGGCGCGCGGTTCCTCCGCGCGGAGAACGTGGACGAGCGCGTCGTGCGACTGGTCGCCCACCACTCCTGCGCCCTGCTCGAAGCCGAGGAACGGGGCCTTCGCCGGGAGTTGGAAGCAGAGTTCCCACTGGAGGAACCCCATTTGGTGGACGCGCTGATCTACTGCGACATGACCACCACTCCGGATGGCACGCCAACAACGACGCCCGACCGGATCGGCGAGATCGTGGGCCGCTACGGGCCAGACAGCGTCGTCGGCCGATTCATCCGCCGCGCCGAGCCGGAGATCGATGCGGCCGCGCGACGTGTCGAAGGCCGGCTGCTCCAGATCGGCACGTCGGCCTAGCCGATGTACGGCTCGGTGCGGTCCGATGCCAAGCCGTGCTTGATCCGCAGCCGCATGGACGGGTGGATTTCCAAGTCGTCGAGGTCCGCCGGGTTCACCCAGCGGACCTCCTTCGACTCCGAACTCGTCCGCAGAGCGCCGCCGGTAGGGCGTGCTCGGAAGCAGATGGAGAACTGCTGCCGGACCTCCCCGTCGTCGTAGGCCATGACGTGACCAGGGTCCGTATAGAGCCCGACGACGGACACCACCTCGACGTCGATCCCCGTCTCCTCCCGAACCTCCCGGACCACGGTGTCCGCTACGGACTCCCCGATGTCGTGGCCGCCGCCGGGGAGGGCCCACAGGTTGTTGTCCGTCTTGTGGATCAGTAGCAGCCGCCCGTCAACGTCCGTCACGACGGCGGTAACGGAGGGCACAACGGAGTTCGCCTGCGGGGCGGCCGGGTCGTGGAAGTAGTCAATGCGGCTCATGCGGCCTCACTCTCAAGATTCGGCGAGGTGATGATCCGGGAGCTTTCCCAGATCCGCTCGATGCTCGCCACGTACGTGCTGAACAGCTCGCCTCCGGGCACCTGGGAGAGGTGCATCACCGGCGCCAGGTAGGCGCCGACACCGTAGACGTGTCCGTTGACGAGCAGGTCGTCATCGGCTCGGTAGAGCGAGTTGTAGAGCGTCGTCGAGTGGAGCCGGAACTCGACTCCGGGAACGCCGAACAGCGGCGCGTAGTTGGCGAGCGCGTTGCGAATCTTGCCCGCCATCGCTGGGCCGATCCCCTCGTCCTCGCCCCGTTGGGCCACTCCCCCGCAGTCGGGGTCACCCAGCATCAGTCTTACCGGCACGCCCGCCTGCGCCTTCTCTCGGACGAGGCGGAAGAACAGCGGGTCCTCCGACAGCCAGAAGCCGGCGTACACCACCAGGTCGAAGTGCCGCGTGGACTTCGCATAGAGGGACGTCCACAGCTCTTTCGGCACGACCGCACGGTGTGGGTACAGCTTCACCAGCTCGGCCCGGCCGGCCTCCGCCGCCGCGCTGCTGGTCTGCTCATCCGGCCAGAGGTCCGACAGGTCTCGCTGCAACAGGTTGGCGAGCGCGTACTGGAAGCGCCGGTACGGCCGGCGCTCGTCCTTGGCCTCCACCCATCGCTCGACGGTTCGCGAGCTCACGCCCAGCCGCTCCGCGATCTGCTCAATCGTCAAATTGCTGCCGAGGATTGCCCCTCGCAGCCTCTCATTGGCCATCTCGCCCTCCCCTGGACGATGGTGCGGCGCTTGGACGATCCGGGACGACTTCGACCGTAGCGAAGTCGGACCGTAGCCGTCCAGACGCGCCGTGTTCCGACAGGGCCGGAGAGTCGAATCTATTGATGCGCGGCCGGGACTCTCCGGCCGAACCAAACGAAGGACTTGACGAAGCGTCGGCTTCTCGGCATCGTAAGAGACATGTTCAACATGTCTCGCATGGCGAGGCTGGCGAACTGACAGCCCTTCTTTGGGCTGCTCTGAGCTGCACAAACGCGCCTCTCGGAGTGATGCAACAGCCCCTCCAAAGGGGCGTCTGTGAGCTGAGGCGGAGGACGCTGCAATCTCCGCAAAGGCCAGGGGACAGGGGCTTCGGCCCCGACTGGCGAGGTGGCCCGGTGACCGCGAGCAACGGCCGGAGAGTGGGGGCGTGGCCCCCCTTGCAGTGAGTTTCCCTGCCCGCTCGACCGAAGGAGGTGCCCGATGAACCCGATCGACCGCAAGAGACATAGGTCGCCTCGCCGGGCCAACTGCCGGTGAGGCATCGACCAGCGATCACGGTTCCCGGCGTCCCACCGCCTCGGCGGAGGTACGTCGGGTCCGCGCGGACGCTCGTCGATCGTCCGACCCCCAACACGGCTGCGGTCCCGGTGCGGGAACACCGGGACCGCTCAGGGCCGTCCGAGTGAAGGAACACGACCCATGAAACTGATTGTCGCAGGCCAGGACGCCGTGACGCCGGACGAGTTCGCGGAACTCGCGCTCGGCGTCGGTGTGGACGCCGAGCTGTTCACCGGCAGCGAGGACGAGACCGCCGAGGACCGGCGGGTCCGGCTCGATGCCGCGCGGGACATCCTGCGGGACCTGGACGGGCCGGCGGCCCGGTTCGCGTCCGCGCTGATGCGCACGGCCGAGCGCCGCCGGGTGCTGACCTGGAAGGCGGCCGCGTGATGGCACAGCTCCACACCCTCATCAACGGCGCGACCCGCACCCCGCACCTGGCCACCCGCCCGGCCGCCACCGTGCTCGCCGAGTACCGCCCGGACGGTGACGGCGACCTGCGCGGCGCTGCCTGCGCTGGCGTCGACACCGACCTGTTCTACCCGGACCCCGAGCAGATGGGGGCCGACGCCGCCGAGTGGGCTGAGCGCCGCGCCAAGATGATCTGCGCTGGTTGCCCGGTCCGCTCGATGTGCCTGGAGCTGGCGCTGGAGCGGCGCGAGAAGCACGGTGTCTTTGGCGGGCTGAACGCCACCGAGCGGTGGAGCGTGAGTGAGCGCCGCCGCAAGCTCGCCGCCCGCGAACGCCGCGCCGCCGGGGGTGCTCACTGATGAACGCCCCGATGCTCACCGCGCTCACGATGCGCTCACCGCACACCCGGCGGTGGTCGCGGTGAAGCTGCGAATGAGCCCCGACCAGATCCGTTCGGCCGAGCGCGCGTTGGCCGTGGGCACGTGGACGATCACGCTCGGCGCGGTCCTCTACAGCGTGCTCACGGTCACCCCGCTGATGTCCCACCACACTTCCGACGGCTGGGAGTGGACGGCCCCGATCCTGCCGCTGGTCGTGGACGCGGCGGTGGTGATCGTGGTCCGCATGGACAGCACGCTCGCCCGCCTCAACGGCGACGGCGGCCGCTGGCCGGTCGTCCTGCGCTGGATGACCGGCCTCATGACGGTGCTGCTCAACGTGGGTCAGTCCGCCCTGGACCACGACAAGGTCGGGGTGGCGGTCCACGCGGTGGCGCCGCTGCTGCTGATCGTCACAGCGGAGACCTCGCTCGCCTACCGGCGGGCGATCGCCACCGCGCTGGCCGCCCGTGAAGCCCGTGAGCGCGATGAGCGGACCGAGCGCGAGCACCGCGCAGACGAGCGTCGCCGGCAGGAACGCGAGGACCGGTTGGCCGAGTACGACCGGGCCGACAAGGCCGAGCGTGAGCGTCGTGAGTACGACGAGCGGATGGCCCGCGAGCAGCGTGAGCACGAGCAACGGATGGCCCGTGAGGAACGCGAGGAACGGGCCCGCCATAAGGACGCGGAGCGCGACGAACGGCGGCGCCGTGAGGAATCCGACCGCCACGACCGTGAGCGTCGTGAGCGCGAGGCGAGCGAGCGTGAGCGTCGTGAGCGCGAGCGTGAGCAGACCGCCGCGCAGGAGACCGAGCGGCTGCGGCAGGAACTCCTGTCCGCTCCGGCCGCCGACGAGCGACTGTCCGAGGACCAGGCCCGGCAGAAGATCCAGACCGCCGTGACGCTCGGCATCCCGCAGCGCAAGGCAGTTGAACTGACCGGCTGGTCCGTCGGATGGGTCGCCGCCCGCTACCAGGAACTGCGCGGCGCCCGCCCGGAGCGGCCCGCTCTGCACGCCGTCCCGGCCACCACCGAAGAGACCACCGCCCCCCGCGTCGAGGAGCAGGCATCGTGACCACCACCACCGACACCACCACGGCCGGCGCCCAGATCAACGCCGTCGGTTCCCTGCTCGCGCTCTTCACCGCCCACCCCGACCTGCCCGCGTCGAGGATCACCAGCGAGCGCGTCGTCACCGACGAGCGCGACGCCTCGGGCGACCTGGTCCTCACCGAGGGCCTGACCCTCGCCTTCCACCACCACGCCACCGCCCTCGCCGACTTCGAGCAGTGGCGCCAGCGCCTCGGCCTCGACCCGGCCGGCGTCGACCTCGCCACAACCGGCCGCTTCGCCTGGCTCAGCGCCACCACCACCTACGCCGGCACGCCGATCAGGCTGGTCGGCTACTTCACCCTGCCCGAGGCAGCCACGGGCGAGGAGCGGTGAGCCGCCCCCGGCACTGGGACCCCGACGGGGCCCGACACGGCGGAACGCCCACCTACCCGTGGCGCATGGCGCCGCGTGGCCTCTTCACCCGCCGCCAGCTCCGCGCCAAGGGCCTGCGCCCCGGCGGCCAGGACGTCGCCGCGCAGGTCATGTGGCGCTCCCGCTACGGCGGCACCCGCCCCGCCTACCTCTACCGCCTCGCACTGGCCAAGCCCGTACGGCCGATGACCCCCGCCCGGGCCGCCGCCCTCGCCAAAGCCAACCGGGCGCGCCGCACCTGCCCCGCCTGCGGCACGGATGCCGGCTACGTCCTGCCCGCGCACCTCGGCACCTGCCTGACCTGCGCCGCCCCCTACTCGATCACCGCCTGACCCCACGGAGTCCTCGTGCCCGACACCATCGCCGGCGCCATCCCGGCTGCCGAGCCCACGCACACCTGGCTGATCACCTTGCAGTACCCGCTCGGCAACGGCGGTTTCGCCGTCACCAGCCGCCACGGCAGCTCAACCTTCCCGCCGGGCAGCTCCCGCGAACGGGCCTACGTCGCCATCCGGGCCTGGCTCGCTCGGTACGAGCCTGAGCTGGCCGAGAGCAACGCGCACCTCGTGTTCTTCTCCCTGGAGCCCTACCGGCTCTGACCAGCCATAACGGCCCGGAACCGCCGCATTGCTGGCGAGCTGTCGGCGGTTCCGGGCTACCCGTCCTCTCAGAGAACCGGAGTGCCCATCATGTCCGAACCGGTGGCCTCGACGCTGGTCGAGGTCGTCCCCGCACCCCAGAACCAGCCACCGCCCGACCCGAAGCCCAAGCCCGAACCAAAGCCCTCCGCGCCTCAGGGCGCGGTTCCGGGTGTCCCGCTGGCGGTGGCCGTCGCCAACGCCCTCGGGGCTGCCGGCGCCGGTGCTGCCTCGCTCGGCGGCGGGGCCGTTGCCGTGGTCGGTGCCGCCGCTGGCGCCGCCGCCCTCGGCTGCCTGGCCCGCAAGGCCCGCAAGGCCCGCAACCGCCACACCAACCCCCGCCCCTCCGCCCGTACGGTCGCCGCCCATCGTGCGGGCGGGGCCGGTGGCCTCCCTCCCGCCCGCGTCGCCGGCTCCAACTTTGCTTCGCCGCAGAGCCGTGCGGCGAACTCTGCCGCTGCCGCCCGCCGGTCCGGCCCTGGTTCGGCCGGTAGCCGGGGCGGGGCCGGTGTTCCCGCTCACCACACCGCAGACCCGAAGGGACGGCCCGGCATGCAGCGAACGGCCGGAACCACGCACCACGCCGCCCACCGCGCCGGGGCGGCCACCGGTGGTTCGTCCCGGCAGGCCGGGCGGCCTGGCTCCGGCACCGGTTACCGTCCGCCGGCGATCGTGCACACGCTGGCCAAGGCCGCCTCCCGCCTGCCGGGCCTGAAGGACCCGGCCCCGGCCGGGCGGTCCGCGCAGCGTCCGGCCCGGCGGGATGAGCGTCTGGCGCGGGTCGCCGAGCGCACCGCCCGCCGGGTCGAGAAGGGTCAGGCGAAGGCCCTGCGCGCGGCCGGCATCGACCCGGCCACCGGCTCCGGTGCCCGCTCGAAGAGCCCGGCCGGTTCGGCCGGGGCCGGGCGGGTTTCCCCGGTGCAGGCCAAGGCGCTGAAGCGTTCGGCCATGCGTCACCGGGCCCGGATGGGCGGTGCCGCGCTCGCGACCGGCCTGGTCGGCATCGGCTCCGCACTGGCGGGCAACTGGAAGCACAAGGGCAAGGTCGCCGGTCACATGCGCCGCACCTGGCAGCGCCTGGCCACCCGTGCCCGCGCCGTCCGGCAGACCCGGGACTCCGCGATCCTCGGCAAGCAGGCCGCCGACGGCACGCAGGTGCCGGTGCCCGCCGAGACCGTCAACGTCCCCGGCCGCCGGGCCCGGGCCGTGGCCGACGCTCTGGCCAGCGCGTTCCCCCGCCGGCAGCAGCCGGGCGAGGGCCCCGGGACCAGCCCGGCCGGCGCCGACGGCCTCGTGTTCGAGCTCTTCGGTCGCCCCAGCCGCCCCGACACCACCCCCGCCGTCGACCCGATCACCCTCGGCAAGCCCACCGTGAAGGAGACCGCCATGTCCGAGTCCCTGGACGGCACCGCCGCCACGTTCAGCCTCACCTCCGCCGCCGACGTGATCCTCCAGGCGGCCACCACCTTCGACCCCGAGACCATGGGCGACTTCAAGGCCCTGATCGAGGAACTGCCCGCCGCGTTCACCACGCTCCAGGACGTGCTGCGGGTCCTCGCGGAGAAGGCCGCCGAGCAGCTGCCGGTCGACCCGTCCGTGGTCGAGGAGATCGGCTCCGGCTACCGCGCGATGGGCCGCGTCGTCAACGCCCTGGAGGAGGTCGGCCCGACCTTCCGGCAGGCCCACGCCGATGACCTGGAGCGCCAGGAGAACCCCCGCAACGGCCTGGAGGCCGAGCGGAAGTGGAACGTCTGACCCACCGTCGCATCCCCAGCACCCACACCCCTCGCCGGGCCGTCCACACCCTGTGGACGGCCCGGCCGCCCTTTCCCGGCTGGAGACCGCCGCCATGACCAAGAACACCAAGAACACCGGACCGCGTCTGGACTGGAAGGCCGGGCACGGCCTGCTGTCCGGAACCCTGAACGGCACCCTCGGCGCCCTGTCGACGACCGCGCTCGGCCACGCCACCAGCATGCCCGCCGGATGGGCACTCGCCGCCGGCGCCGCCGGCGCCCTCGGCACCCTCGGCGCCGGCCTGCGCAACCGTCTGACCGGCGCCACCATGGCGTTTCGGGGCACGTGCTGGATGGCCGCGGGCGGCTGGTCGTCGTGGGCGCTCGCCCACGGCGGCCCGTGGCAGTGGCCCGAGCTCGGGTCGCTCGCCGTCGCCGGGATCGCCGCCGGCACCCTCGGCGCCGCGTTCGCCGCGCACGAGGAGGTGGAGCAGGCCAAGCGCGCACACCTGCTGCTGATCGGCGCGCGCCGCCAGCTCGCCGCCGACTGGACCGACCGCATCAAGCGGGTCTGCAACGTCGAGGTGACCGTGCTCGGCATCGAGCACTGGCCCTCCGGCGCCGGCTACACCCTCGAACTCGAACTCCCCGAGGGCGGGACCACCCGCCGCTCCATCGCCGACCGCGCCGAGGCGCTGGGCTCCGACCTCGACCTGCCCGACGGCTGCGGCCTCCAGGTCATGCCCGGCATCTCTCGGCGCCGCGTGCTCATCCAGGTCACCACCAAGGTCCTCACCGACGAACTGTTCTTCCCCGTCGAGGAGATCGAGGAGACCACCACCGTCAACAACCCGATCCCGGTCGCGATGCTGTCCGACGGCGCGCGGGCGGAGATGGACCTGCGGCAGGCGTCCACGATCGTGACCGGCCCCACCGGCACCGGCAAGACGAACTGGCTGCACTCGCTGATTGCCCGGCTGGACCAGACGAACGACGTGCTGGTGTGGGTGATCGACCTCAACGGCGGCTCGATCGGCCTGCCGTGGCTCAACGCCTGGCGTGACGCCCAGCTCGGCCGCGACGGCTCACGGTGGGCCGGTGCCGACATTCCCGTCCCGGGCGTGGACTGGGTCGCCTCCACCATCGGCGAGGCCAAGCGTATGCTCGCCGCAGCCGTGCGCATCGCCAAGTCCCGCAAGGTGGCCTACCAGGACGCGATGCGCGACGCGAACGACGACAAGCTCCCGGTCTCCCCGACCGTCCCGGAGATCGTCATCATCATGGACGAGGGCGCCGAGGCCGCCGCCACCCGCGAAGCCCGCCAGATCCTCGCCGGCGTCTCCGAAGTCGTCCGCATCGCCCGCGCCATGGCGATCCGCGCCGTCATCTCCGTCCTGCGCGTCACCCAGGACGTCATGCCCGACCCGCTCGTGCGCAAGATGGCCTCCAACCGGCTCGCCACCGGCGCCCTGGAGGACAGCGAGCTGGGCCACCTCTTCGGCTGGCGGGCCCTGCGCGCCGAGGACTCGTTCTCCGGACCGGGGTCGGTGCTGCTCGGCACCGAGGGCAAGCAGCCCGCCAAGGCCCGCCAGCCGCGCATCACCCCCGACATGATCGAGGAGATCAGCGCAGCCACCGCCCACCGCCGCCCCGCCCTCGACGCCCCCTCCCTCGAAGCGGCCGGCACCGACTACACCGACCGCTGGACCATGGACCGCTGCGGCCACCTCTGGGCCGGCACCGAACCCGTCACCGCCGGAGCCGCCCCGGCCGCGACGACCACCACGTCCGGCCCCGCGCCCGCCCGCCCGGCCAAGGGCGGCGCCCCGGCCGGCGGGTGGAAGGCCACCGCCGGATGGGACAAGCCCCCGGCCGCGCCGGACGACGACCTGGAATCGATCTGGCTGCTGCCCTCCGCCACCAAGGACGGCGACACCCCGGACGGCACCGACTGGGCCGACCCGTCCACCTGGACCACCGGCCGCGAGGAGAGCGCCCCGGACAAGCCCGGCGCGCGTGAGGCCGCACTCATGCTCCTGATCAAGGCCGGGCCCGAAGGCACCGGCGCCAGCGCCATGGAGAAGATCCTCAAGCCCGAGTTCGGGACCACCCGCCAGACCATCAACGGCTGGCTCAAGGAGTGGGCCGAGGCGGGCGAAGTCGTGCGGACCGGGTCCGGAACCAAGACCCGTTACGTCCACCGCGCCCACGCCCCGCAGCCCCCCGCCGAGGACTGATACCGGCCGCTTGTCGCCTGTCGCCCGCCACGCCGAGAAGGGGGTCCAAAGCCGCTCGCGGGGCCACGGACCCCCTTCTGACCTGCGAGGCGACAAGCGACAAGCCACAGCCGACAAGCGACAGGCGACAAGCCGCACGACAAGCAAGACGACAAGCCGCGCCAGCCCGACACACCACCCTCCACCGCCCCGGAAAGGGTCCGCTCATGGCCGTCACTCTCAGCGCCGCCGTCCTCTTCGCGCTCCTGTCTGCCGTCCTCATCCGCGACCGGCGCGTCTCCCTGCCCACTGCCCTCGTGCTCTGGCTGAGCGGCTTCACGATCGCCTCCACCGGCATGGCCGACCCGGTGAACAACATCCTCGCCACCGTCACCCGGATCGTCTCCGGCCACTGACCACCCGCCCCGCACCAACCCCGACGGGAGAAGCACCCTGTACCCGCAGCCCGCCCCGGTGCTCTACACCGCCGAGGGCCAACCCCTGTACGCCGCCGCCCCGCTCACCGCACCGCCCGCCCTCTACCAGGCCCCGCCGCAGCCCGCCCCCGCCTACACCCATCCCGTTGTCCCGCAGCAGCCCACCGTCGTCATCCCGGCCCCCGCACCGACGGTGCCGGGCCGCGACCCGTGGCCCGCCCGCCTCGCCGCCGGAGGCATCGGCCTCGGCGCCGCCGGACTCGGCATCGGCTACGCCCTCCAGGCCGTGGCCGCCGCAGGCAGCAGCCTCGGCGGACTCGCCGTCATCGGCGCCGGCGCCTACTGCCTCGCCAAGACCCGCGGCTCCGGCGGCGGGGGCGGGCAGGGCGCCGTGAACGTCAACGTCACCGTCTCCAACCGCAACCGCTGACCGGAGGAACCGTCATGGCCCGTATGCGAATGCGCTACATCACCTGGCCCCACCCCGCGATCCACCTGACCGACACCCCTGACCCGGCCTGCCCCGACTGCCGGGGCGTCGGCGGCTGGACCGAGGACTACGGCGACTACGACACCGGCGAGTACGCCGGCACCGAGAACATCTGGTGCAGCTGCTGGAACCCCGACCGCACCCGCAGCCTGCTGCCCGTACCGCGCTGGGCCGCCCGTCGCTGGCTCGACCAGGTCCAGCCCGTCTACTCCGACGACCCGCCGTTCTAACCGGCCTGCCCGACCGGCCGTGCCGCCCGGACCACCGCCGCGGCCAGCGGCCGGGGCCCGGACGGTGCGGGGGACCGGCAGACCCGCTGCCGCACAGCACGAAACCCCACACCGACCGGCAATCCGCCAAGACAGGCGGTCGGTGCGGGGCCGTGCATCCCCTCAGAGATGGGACCAAGCATGCCCGACTTCGCCCGCTTCACGCTCGTGATCCTGGACGACCTGCTCGGCGGCGCCCAGTGACCGCCCCGGAGCTGTCCCTCGACCTCCGCCCGGCGGCCGGATGGCTGCCCGCGCGACAGTGGAACGGCCTGACCGTGCTGGACGCCTACTGCAACATCGGCGGCGCCGGCATGGGGTTCTGGCTGGCCGGCTTCGACGTCGTCGGCGTCGACATCCTCGACCAGCCCCGCTACCCCTTCCCGTTCCTGCAAGGGGACGCAGTCGACACCATCGCCGCCCACGGCCACCGGTTCGACCTGATCTCCGCCGGGCCGCCCTGCCAGTTCGACTGCACGCTCACCGCCGGCACCAACGCCGCCCGCCGTGACCAGTACGCGGACCTGCTCGAACCCACCCGCGAGGCGCTGGAGTCCACCGGCCGCCCGTACGTCATCGAGCAGCCCCCCGGCCGCGCCTCGCGCCGGATGAGGATCGACCTCACGCTGTGCGGGGAGATGTTCGGCCGACGGGTGCTCAGGCACCGCAACTTCGAGGCCGGTGGCGGGCTGCTGCTCGACCAGCCGCCGCACGTCCCGCACCGGGGTCTGACCATCGGCTACCGGCACGGCCGGTACGTCAGCCCCGACGAGGGCCGGTACTTCCAGGTCTACGGCAGCGGCGGCGGCAAGGGCACCGTGCCCGAGTGGCAGGACGCCATGGGCATCCACTGGACCACCGTCCGACGCGAGATCGCCGAGGCCATCCCCCCGGACTACACGCGGCTGATCGGCCGACAGGTCGCCCACCACCTCGGCGCCGTCGGAGTCGCCGCGTGAGCTTCTACATGATCCCGATCGTCCACTGCGACGCGCCTGGCTGCGAGAAGCCCGAGATCCACCACCACGCGGCGAGGACCGTTACCGAGGTCCGCGCCTGGCGCAAGGCCGACGGCTGGCACCAGCGCCCCGGCGGCCGGGACATCTGCCCCGACTGCTGGGCCGCCGGACGCCGCTGACCGGCCCGGCCAGCGACCGTGTCCGCCTACCTGGACTGGCGCGACGCCCACCACTACGACCGCACCGGCCCTCGGCCCTGCCGCTGGTGCCGTCGCCCCACCCCGCTTCGCGACGAGCAGCGCAGACCCGCGCACAAGGTCTGCGCCGAACAGCACGCCGTCGAGGAGCCCCCGCCGACGTCTGGAGACCGGCGTGAATCCCATCCTTCAACTCGCCCTAGAACTGGCCCGACTCGGCCTGCCGTTGCTGCCCCTGCGAGCCGGGAAACGCCCGGTCGGCAACTGTCCGGCCTGTAGGGACAACGCCTGCGGCGGCCGGCCGAACATGAAGAACCCGGGCCCGTGCACCTGCCCGGCACCCTGCCACGCGTGGGCCGCCGCCACCACCGACCCGGCCGTACTAACCGGCCCGCCGTGGCTGCGGGCGTGGCGGGAGGCCGAAGCGGTGGCCTACCACCCGGGCGGCGCGGGGCTGACCGTGGTCGACCTCGACAACACCGACGCCGTCGCCTGGGCCCGCACAGCCCTGCCTGCCACCCTGACCGTGCCCACCACCCGGGGCGAGCACTGGGTGTACCGGGGCGCCATGGCCTCGGCCAACGCTGTCCGCCCTGGTGTCGACGTCAAGTCGACCATGGCGTACGCCCGTTGGCTCGGCTACGGCACCGGCACCATCACTCTGCTGCCCGACGCCGTTCGCGCCCTGGTGGCCAAGGAAGAGGCCACCCCGCCGCCGAGCGGGGCGCAGGTGGTCTCTTCACCTGCGCCGCCCTGGACCCGCACCGTAGGCAGCGGATGCCGCCACACCGACCGCTACATCAACACCGGCCTGCAACGAGGCCTCGCCAAAATCGCGGACTGCCCGGAGAACGGCGCCGGATCGCAGGCCTTCGGCGTCGCCCGATTCCTCGCCGCCCAGCACACCCGCTGCCCCGGCCCCTGCGGCCTCGACACCATCGCCCGGCAGCTCATCGACGCCGCCGTCAACGTCGGCGTCCCCCACGACTACGCCACCCGGGCAGTCACCCGCGGCTTCGCCGCCGTCTGCGCCAGCACTGCCTGACCTGCCCGAAGCGGGCCGCCGATCCGACCAAAGAGCCGGCGGCCCGCCCAACCAGCCCAACAGAACTGGAGACACCAGGATGACCGATCCCACCCCGCCCGTCACCACCACCGAGGATGGCGCCGCCCTGCTGGACGAGGTCGAGCGGCACCACCGCCGCTTCAACGTCTTCCCCTCGGAGTCCGCCTACGTTGCCGTGACCTTGTGGGACGCGCACGCCCACCTCATGGACGCGTTCGAGGCCACCCCCCGACTCGCCTTCCTCTCCCCGGAACCCGGCAGCGGCAAGACCCGCGCCCTGGAGATCACCGAGACCCTGGTCCCCCGGCCGCTCACCACCGTGGACATCAGCGCGTCCGCGCTGTTCCGCTCCGTGTGCGACGAGCAGGCCCGCCCCACCGTCCTCTTCGACGAGGTCGACACGGTCTTCGGTGCGGCGGCGGGCGGAAACGAGGACCTGCGCGGCCTGATCAACGCCGGATACCGCCGCACCGGCGGCGTCGTCCGCAGCGTCCGCGACGGCGAGAACCACGTCGTCCAGAAGTTCCCCGTCTACGCCGCCCTCGTCCTCGCCGGCCTCGGCGACCTGCCGGACACCATCATGAGCCGCTCCATCGTCATCCGGATGCGCCGCCGGGCCCCCAACGAGAAGGTCGAGGCGTTCCGCCAGCGCATCCACGAAGCCGAGGGCCACGCCCTGCGCGACCGCCTCGCCGACTGGGCCGACACCGTCCGCGAGCAGCTCACCGGCGCGTGGCCCGAGATGCCCGAGGGCGTCACCGACCGACCCGCCGACGTGTGGGAGCCCCTGCTCGCCGTCGCCGACGCCGCCGGCGGCCACTGGCCCGAGCGCGCCCGCACCGCCTGCCTCGAACTCGTCAACGCCGCCAAGGGCAACGACAAAGGCAGCCTCGGCGTGCGCCTGCTCGCCGACCTGCGCGACGCCTTCGCCGGAGCCGAGCGCCTCACCAGCGCCACCATCATCGAACGCCTCACCGGCATGGACGACGCCCCGTGGGCCGACCTCGACGGCCGCCCCCTCAACACCCGCTCCCTCTCCCGGATGCTCGGCGACTACGTCACCGCCACCAACCAGCCCATCCGCCCCCGCAACATCAAGATCGGCGGAGCTGTCGCCAAGGGCTACTACGCCAGCGACCTCGCCGACGCCTGGCTGCGCTACTGCCCGCCCATTCCCGAAACCTCCGCTACCAGCGCTACTCCCGCTACCGCCCAGGTCAGGGCCCTCTTCCCGGTAGCGGAACCGGTAGCGGTAGCGGATACCGAACCGCCCACCACCACCGAAACCACGGCCGAACTCACCACCGCCGGCTGACAGCACCAGTCCGCTACCGCTACCCCATCCGCTACCGCCGCGCCCCATCTGACCTGCGTGGTAGCGGAGTAGCGGCGGTAGCGGACCTCAGAAAACAAAGGGGTGGAACCGGCACTGGTTCCACCCCTTTGCCATGCCCCGACCTCCGGGAGTCGCCCGATGACCACCGCCATCCCCGAAGCCCTGACCGTGCCCGAGGTCATGGCCGCACTCCGAATGAGCCGCAGCAAGGTCTACGACCTCATCCGCTCCAAGACGCTCGTCAGCTTCACCGAAGGTCGCTGCCGACGGATCGCTGTCGACAGCCTCGCCGACTACATCCACACCAAGACCGAGGGGAACCGTCTCTGATGGCCCGAAAGAATCCGAACGGCGCCGGCAGCATCTGGCAGCGCAAGGACGGCCGCTACGAGGGGCGCGTGTACGTGCCGCAGCCGGACGGCACCCGCAAGCGCAAGACCGTCTACGGCGACACGTGGGAGGAGTGCGACGCCAAGCGCCAGGAGTTGGTGAAGCGCGCCCGGGACGGCGTCCCCACCCCGACCCGCTCGCAGAAGCTCTCCGAGTGGCTCCCCTACTGGCTGGAGGAGTTCATCCGACCGCAGCGTAAGAAGACCACGTACGCCAAGTACGAGACCCACGTGAGGCTCTACTTGATCCCGCACATCGGGACCAAGCGCCTGGAGTCGCTGAGCGTCGCCGACGTCCGACGTCTCGTCAGCGCGGTGACGCGTCAGGCCTCCGCCGCGACGGCGAAGGAGTCGCACCGCGTGCTCCGTACGGCCCTTACGGCCGCGTGCCGCGAGGAACTGATCAGCCGGAACGTGGCCACCCTGGTTCCGGCCCCGCGTGTGGAGGTGCGCGAGATGAAGACGTGGACGCTGGACCAGACGATCACCTTCCTGGAGGCTGCTCGCCCGGACCCGCTGTACACGGCGTTCGTGCTGGCCATCACGCTGGGCCTGCGGCGCGGGGAGATCCTGGGACTGCGCTGGAGTGACATCGACTTGGACCACCGCACGCTCACGGTTCGGAACCAGCTCCAGCGGGTGCAGAAGGAGCTGTATGCCGACAGCACGAAGAACCGGCGAACCCGGGTGATCCCGCTGCCGTCGATGTGCATCGCGCCGCTCCGCTGGCGACGGCTCCAGCAGGCTCAGCAGCGCGAGGCCGCGGGGAGGGAGTGGGAGGAGACGGGGTACGTGTTCACCTCCCGGACCGGCCGTCCGATCGAGCCGCGGAACCTCAGCCGGTCCTTCGAGCGGATCGGCGCTGACGCCGGCCTGCCGCGCATCCGCCTCCACGACACGCGGCACGGCTGCGCGACCATCCTGTTCGCGGCCGGCGTCGCCGCGCGAGTCGTAATGGAGATCCTGGGGCACTCGCAGATCGCCGTGA
Source organism: Kitasatospora sp. NPDC101235 (assembly GCF_044767505.1). Classification (NCBI taxonomy): domain Bacteria; kingdom Bacillati; phylum Actinomycetota; class Actinomycetes; order Kitasatosporales; family Streptomycetaceae; genus Kitasatospora; species Kitasatospora sp. NPDC101235. Next base: position 258,644 of record NZ_JBIWNZ010000001.1, on the reverse strand, counting down.
CGATGAACGTCTACACGCACGTCTCGGAGGAGACTCGACGCGAGGCGCTCGGGCACATGGACCGCCTCCTCAAGAGGCGCCGCAAGACGGGCTGACACAGCCGTTGCCGTCAGTTGTTGCAGTCAAAAGGCCCGCAGCACGATCGCTGCGGGCCTTTTGTGCTGGTGGGCGCGGACGGTTTCGAACCGCCGACATCTGCTTTGTAAGAGCAGCGCTCTACCACTGAGCTACGCGCCCCCTTGCCGTGGCCCGGTGGGCGCACGACAAGTGCCTAGGGTACCTGGTCCCGAGGAGTGGTGTGGGCCGGGTGTCCGATGGGGCGCCGGGCGAGGCGGTGGAGCCGCCCGGGCGGGCGGCGCGGCAGGTGGGTGGGAAGGGGGCGGGCCATGGGGTGGGAGGGGGTGACGGGCCAGTGGGGGGATCGGGGAGAATGGAGGCCGGATCAGCGGGTCGGAGCAGGGAGCGCGCAGTGACGGTGGCCGGCGGGAGCGGGCGGGGGCGGCGTCGGGCGGGGAGTGCGCTGGCCGACGCGTTGGTGTTGCCGGTGGTGCTGGCGGGTGCGCTGGGGACGGTTGCACTGGCGTCGGCCGGGAGCGGCGGCTGGTGGGGCCGGCGCGGCGGTGAGGGCGGACGGGCGCAGGCGCGGGAGGCCCGGGCGGCGGCCCAGGAGGCCTTCTACGAGCTGGAGGAGACCCAGCGCGAGGTGCAGCTCGCGGTGGAGACCGTCCGCGCGGCCGAGGAGGGCCAGACGGCGCAGCGCGCGCTGGCCGACCTGGCGGCGATCTCCGGCCGGGTCGAGCAGGTCACCGTGAACTACCTGGCCGCGCTCGACGCCCACAACCTGGACAGCGAGACGCTGGACGCGGGCACGGCCGCGCAGGCCAAGCGCCGGCTGGAGGACGTGAAGGGCCAGCTCGGCTCGGCCCGGGCGGAGCTGAACGACTTCCTGCGCCGCCTGCAGCCGACCGTCCAGCATGCCGAGCAGCAGCTGATGCGGGTCACCCCGGCGGTCGAGCAGGCCAAGCGGGCGCTGCTCGCGGCCACCACCGCGTTGGACGAGGCGCGCGGCGCCGGCCTGCGGGCGGACGACCTGGCGGCCCGGCTGGCCGAACTGGCGCCCGAGCTCGGCCGGCTGACCGAAGGCCCGGCCCGGCACGGGGTCGCGGACACCCTGCGGCGCGCGGACGACGTGAAGCAGCGCGCCGAGGCGATCGCCGCCGACGCCGGGCAGCTGCCGGAGCGTGCGCGGGAGATAGACCGGCGGGTGGCGAGCCTGCGGACCCGCATCCAGGCGCTGGAGACCAAGGCCGCGACGGTCGAGCCCGCCCTGAGCGAACTGCGCCGCCGCTTCAGCACCGCCTGCTGGCAGGACCTCCAGCGGGTGCCGGACCAGGTCGCGGAGACGGGGCGCGCCGCCGAGCGCAAGCTCGCCGAGGCCGCCCGGGCCCGGGACGAGCAGCGTTGGGCGGACGCCACCGCCGCGATCGGGACGGTCCGCGCGCTGCTGGAGACCGCCGACGGCTCGGTGCTCGCGGTGAACGACCGGCTGCGGCAGCTGAACGAGGTGCAGCACGACCCCAACCGCGAGATCGAGCGCGCCCGCTTCGCGATCCGGGACGCGCAGCGGCTGGCGATGGCCGGCCGCACCGCGCCGGACCCGCGGCACGCCGCCCCGCTGGACGAGGCGGTGGCCCGGCTGGACCGCGCGGTGGGCTCGCTGGAGGCGGCCGGCCGCCACCCCGACTACTGGCACTTCCTGACCGAGCTCGCGGCGGTACGGGACACGGCGGCACGGGTGATCGGCCTGATCCGCGGCGACCTCGGCGGCCACCGGTAGCACCGGACCGGTCGAGCGGCAGACCGGGTAAGCGGCAGACCGGGCGAGCGCCAACCAGGCGGCCAGGCGGTCGCCGGCCAGACGATCGCCAGCCAGACGATCGGCAACCAGGCGATCGGCAGCCGGCCGATCCGCGGACCGGGCGACCGGTGGACACCCTGCTGGGTACCCTGCCGGTATGCCTCGCTACGACTTCCGCTGCCGCTCCTGCGGAGCCACCTTCGAGCTCCGCCGCCCGATGGCCCAGGCCAACGACCCCGCCGTCTGCCCGCAGGGCCACGAGGACACCGTGAAGCTGCTGTCCACCGTTGCCGTCACCGGCGCGGCCGCCGCCCAGCAGGCCCCCGCCGCCGGGGGCGGGAGCGGTTGCTGCGGCGGCGGCTGCTGCGGCTGACCGCCGGCCGTCAGCAGCCCCTGATCGCCCCGGTCAGGCCCCGACCGGCACGGCCGACGCCCTCGCCAGGAACCGCCGGACGATCTCCTCCCCCGCCGTCACCCCCATCTCCGTCAGGGCGGTGACGCCGGGGGCCGTCCAGCCGCTGTCCGCGAGCTCGCCGTGCCCCGGGCGCCAGCCGGCGTCCGCCGCGAGCAGCAGGTCCGCGTCGAGCAGCGAGTCCCCGGCGGCCAGCACGGTGTCGGCGCCGCTGCGCCGCACGACCTCGGCCAGCGCGGCGCTCTTGGTGAGCGGCGCGGGCACCGCGTACACCTTGCGGCCCTGCAACGAGACCGTCCAGCCGCGCTCGGCGCACCAGCCGGTCAGCTCCGCCAGCCAGCCCGCCGGCAGCGCGGCCCGCTCGACCACCAGGTAGGCGAACAGCTCGTCGGCGACCTGCCGCTTGTGCGTCCACTCCGGGTCGGCGCACAGCGCGAGCCGCCGGACCACCTCCTCCAGCGGGGCCGAGCCGGCGGCGATCCGCGCGGTGATCTCGGCCCGCCAGTCGCGGTCCGGCACGCCGTCCACCAGCAGCTGCCCGCCGTTGGCGCAGATCGCGTACGCGGGGACCCAGTCCGGCGTCGGACCGGGCAGGTTGACCCGCCCGTACTGCTCCGGCGTCCGGGTGGTGGCCGGCACGAAGCAGGCCTCCCGGGCGAGTTCGGCGAGCAGCCCGGCGGCCCGCTCGGTCATGAAGGACAGCGGCCGCCCCTGGTACACCTCGACGCAGAGCAGCCGCGGCGCGAGCCGGTCGGGCACGCCCAGGGCCATGGCCCGCTCGGAGTAGATCAGCGTCCGGTCGAGGTCGCTGGCCACCAGAACACCCATCAGGAATCCTTCCCCGCAGTCTCGGTCACGGCGCGCCCGCCGGTCACGGCACGCCCGTCGTCCCCGGTCGCCCCGCGGCTGTAGCGGGGGTGGATCAGGCCGACGCAGGTGTACGGCAGGCCGTCCACCTCCTCGACCTCGACGTCGCGCTGGGCGGCGAGCAGCCGGACGTGGTCGAGGTCCGCACCGGCGCCGCGCCGGGCGAGGATCCGCCAGGGGACGCGGCGCAGCAGCACCCGGGTGGTCTCACCGACGCCGGGCTTGACCAGGTTGACGTTGTCGATGCCGTACTCGGCGCTGATCCGCTCGACGGCGGCCCAGCCGGCCCAGTCGGGCGCCCGGTGCGGGTCGGTGGCGAGCCGCTCGGCGCCCTCGACCGCCGCGGCACGGACCTCGCCGAAGCGGGCGGCCACCGCGTCCAGGAAGGCCGCCGAGACGTCGCTCCCGGCCAGTTCGGCGTAGTGCTTGGCGCCGTGGAAGTCGTCCGGCCCGATCAGCCCGGGCCGCAGCACGGTGCGCGAAACCAGCCCGGAGACCGTGGAGTTGAGGCAGGCGGACGGGATCAGGAAGTCGTCCCGGGTGCCGTACGTCCGCACGCAGCGGCCCGGGTCGGCGAGCACCGCGAGGTCCGGGTCGAAGCCGGTGCCGGCCAGCGCGTCGGCGAGTTCGCGGGTGATCGCGCCCTTGCCGGTCCAGCCGTCCACGAACACCACGTCCCCGGCGCGGTGGTGGGCCGCCAGGTACCGCAGCGCGACCGGGTCGATGCCGCGGCCGCGCACGATCGAGACCGCGTAGTGCGGCACGGACAGGCCGTGCGCGAAGGACAGCCAGCGGCGGACCAGGATGCCGACGGGCGTGCCGGCCCGGGCCAGCGAGGCGAGCACCAGCCCGGGACCGCGCTCGCGCAGCAGCGTCTCGGCGACGGTACCGACGGCGAGCGCGATCCGGCCGGCGGAGCCGCGCAACGCCTGGTGGAACAGCTCCTGGTACTCGGGGCTGGGCTGGTACTCGACCGGCAGCGACTCGGCGTAGTGCGCGCCGCCGTTCTGGACTGCCTCCTCGCGCTCCTCGGTGGGGGCTTCGAGCGCGACCCCGGAGAGGTCCTTGAGCAGCCAGGCCACCTCCTCGGCCGGGTACGAGGAGAACGCCGGCCCGTACAGGGGCGCGGGCAGTACGGCCGGCGCGGGCGGCGAAGGGGGTGCGGGCAGCGAGGCAGACGCGGCAGCCGCGGGCAGTACGGCCGGCGCGGCCACCGGCCGGTGCGAGGGCAGCACCGCGAGCACCACCCGGCCGGTCACCTGCCGCAGCTGGCCGAGCAGCGCACGCTCGCCCTCGTGCAGCGCGGGGGTGTCGGCCACGTCGTCCACCACCAGCACCACGGCGTCGAAGCGCCGCGCCGGGTCGCTGCCGGGGGCGACGTTGTACGCGTAGCGCTCGTGCGATCCGCCGTCCTGCGGGTCGTCGTGGGCGGGGAAGGCGAGCCGGGTGCGGATGGCGTAGCCGGGGTCGTCCACCGCCAGGACGGGCGAGCGCGTGGTGGTGGAGAACCGGACGCGGTCGCCGCCGAGCCGCTCGGCGAGGGCGTCGGCCAGGCGCAGCGGCGCGTACATCAGCTCCTCGAAGCCGAGCACCAGCACCCGCTGCGCCCCGGCGGGCAGGGCCTCGGCCAGCTGCCCGGCCAGCCGGGGCAGGACGGTGTCCAGCCGGGCGCGGTCGCGGGCGGTGAAGCCGTGCCGGCCGCCGTCCGGGAGCCCGGCGGGCCAGTCCAGCTCGACCCGGACCAGCGGCGCGGCGGCCGTCGATGGCACGGTGCCCGGGGTGACGGCCTGCGAAGGCGCGTCCGCCGCCGCCTCCGCGATCAGCCGCTCGGCCCGTTCCAGCAGGTCGGCGGGCAGTTCGACGCCGCCGCTCGCGGTCGCCACCAGGTCCAGCCGGACGCCGAGTTCGGCGGCGGTCCGGTCGAGCCGCTGCCGGTCGGCCGCGGAGCGCAGGTCCACCAGGGCGACCACCACGTAGTGCCCGCGCGGGTGGCGGGCGTGCAGTTCGCGGATGGTGTTGAGCACCGTCTGTCCGGTCGAGAACTCGTCGTCCACCAGCACCAGCGGCCCGTCCCCGGCGAGGAGCGCGGGGTCGGCCGGCAGCAGCAGGTGCGAGGTGGCGTGCGAGTGCTCCTCCTCGAAGCCGCCGAGCGGGGCCACCCCGGGCACCGGGCGGCGGGTGGAGTGCAGGCAGGGGGCGTCCAGGCCGTCGGCGACGCTGTGGCCGAGGCCGGTGGCGGTCTCCGCGTAGCCGAGCACGACGGCCCGCTCGGCCGCCTCCTCGCCGAGCAGTCGGCGGACCCTCCGGCCGAGTTCGAGCCCGGCGCCGTGGACCACCGAGGGCCGCTGCGGCACGTGCTTGCCGAGCACGTTGGAGACCAGCAGGTGGGCGCGCTTGCGGTTCTCCCGGAGGGCCAGGCCGACGAGTTCGGGGAGTCGCTCGGAGCCGGTCAGCGCGATTCCGGCCCGGTCGGCGACCCAACGGCCGGTCCACGTCTGCGGTGTTGCTGTCACTGCTGGTCCTGCCTTCGATGGTGCGGTGGTGCGTTCGTCATATCGGCGCTGCGGAAACCGGGGGGAACGGCTCGGGCTCGGCCGCGGAAACAATCAGCCGCACAGGCAGGCCGACAGCAGTTCCGCGAAGCTCACGTCCTCCCGGGCCACCCCGAACACCTCCGCCCGCAGCAGCACCCGCTCCGCCCAGGCCCGGTGCGGCCGGGCCTCGTTCATCTTGTTGGTGTACGCCGAGCGCAGGACTCCGCCACCGTCCTGCTCCTGCCGGAGGATGTCGCGGGCGTCGCAGTACTCCTCGTGCGTGACCACGGAGAGGGCGTGCACGGCCGGCACGTGGCTGGGGTGGATGCAGGTCTTGCCGAGCAGGCCGTTGGCCCGGTCGAGTTCGACCTCCCGGATCAGCCCGTCCAGGTCGTGTTCGATGATCCGCCGGCGGACCTCCTCGCCGGAGGCCCGGAACGCCCCGGCCGAGGCGGGGACCGAGGCCCCGGTGAACGGGGTCCGGCGCAGCTGCGGCTTGAACATCCGTTCCTGCACCGGGAAGTACTCCCAGACCGGTCCGGTGACGGTGTACCCGGTGCCGTCCGCCCGGCCGAGCACGTTGACCACGTCCCCGACCACCGCGGCGACCAGCGCCACGTCGTACGCGGTGAGGTCGGGCGAGCGCCGCAGGCCGTACGCGGAGCAGAGGTCGGTGACCCCGAGCCGGACGGCGAGCACCCGCTCGCGGTGGCCGGCGAGCAGCTCGGCGATGCCGAACAGCTGCTCCCGCCTGGTCTCCAGGTGGGCGAGTTCGGGCGACTCCAGGACGGGCATGGCGAACAGCCGCCGCCCGGTCGCGGCCTCGGCGGCGGTCAGCGCGGCCAGGTACTCGCCGCCGTTCGCGGGGGTGAATTTCGGCAGCACGAAGCCGCTGAGCAGTTCGACGGCCGGTCCGAGGCGTTCGGCCAGGTCGGGGATCTGGGCGGCGGCACGGACCCTGATGAAGAGCAGGGGGTGGCTCTGTGCACAGTCGGTGAAATCCTTGACCAGGTCATTCAGTTGCTCGACCAGGTTCCGTTCGCCCGCGTCCACCTCGTGGTCGGCGATCGCGTCCTCCAGGCAGAGCACCATCGACACCACGCCCCGACCGGCGAGTTTGCGGATGTCGGCGGCCAGGGCGGGCCTGGTGGCCGGGCTGTAGAGGGTGCCGCCGAGGGCGGTGGAGAGCACCGCCGGCTCGCTCCGCGCGGTGAAGGGACGCGGCTGCTCCAGGAAGAGCCGGCCGCGTACGTCCTCGGCGAGGTGGCCGAAATGGCGCAAGGTGCTCTCCTCCGGGAAGTGGACGGGCCTGCGGCCCGTTGCCGACGACACCCTGGTCAACCGGCCGACCGGGCGCCATGGTTCCCGGGCACGCCTCCACCGGGCGCCCCTGCGCCGAGCCCCCGGGGACCTTTCGACCGCCCATCGTACGGACGGGATCCGGCCCCTCCCGGTTCCCCGGCACTGAACTCCCGGAACATCCCGGTCCACTTGGACGATCATGGGCGCGCCGTCGGTGAACCTCGGAAACGACGTCGGCAAACCCCGGAAAGCGCAAGTCTTGGCAAAGCCCGACCCGGCGCGGAGCGGTCCGGTCACGTTGTCCGAAGGGGTGGCGAACAGGCAGGATGGTCGGCTATGACGCACGTGATGGCCAAGGGCGCCAACATCGCACTGCCGGCGGCGGCGGTCCGCGCCGTGCTGCGCTGGAGCGCCACGCCCGGTGCGCCGGACGTGGACGCGTCCGCGCTGCTGCTCGGCGCCACCGGCAAGGTCCGCTCGGACGCCGACTTCGTCTTCTACAACCAGCCCCGCCACCCCTCCGGCCTGGTCCGCCACCTGCCCAAGCAGCAGACCTCCGGCGGCGCCGAGATCATCGACACGGTCGAGGTCGAGCTGGGCAAGCTGCCCGCCGAGGTGGACCGCGTGGTGCTGGCCGGCTCCTCCGAGGGCGGGCCGTTCCGCTCGGTGCCGGGGCTGCGCCTGCTGCTCTTCGACGCCACGGCCGGCGAGGGCGCGTCCGCGCTCGCCGAGTTCGAGATCGACGACGCCGAGAACGTCACCGCCCTGGTCGCGGGCGAGCTGTACCGCCGGTCCGGGGCCTGGAAGTTCCGGGCGATCGGGCAGGGCTACACCTCCGGGCTGATCGGACTCGCCACCGACTTCGGCATCACCGTGGACGACGAGGCGCAGGCCGACCCGGCGCCGGCCCCGGCGCCCGGGGGCACCACCACCCCCTCCGGCCCGCTCGACCCGCGCAGCACCCCGGTGCCGGACCCGCGCCCGACCACCCCCGAGCCGGGCACGTTCACCCTGGCCCCGGCCGTCCCGCAGTCGCCGCCCGCCCAGCCGCCGGCCGCCACCCCGGCCTCGGCCACCGCACCGGCCCCGGCCGCCGCCACGAGCACCTCGCCCGCACCGGCGACCCCGCCGCCGCCCGCGGCCCCGCCGACCATGCCCCCGCCGCCCACCGCGCCCCCGGGCCACCAGCCCGGCACCGGCTACGGCTACCCCCAGCAGCCCGGCACGGGGTACGGCTACCCCCAGCAGCCCGCCGGCGGCTACGGCTACCCGCAGCCGGGCGGTTACGGCTACCCCCAGCCGAACCAGCCCGTCCCGCAGCAGCAGCGCCCCCCGGGCTACGGCTACCCGCAGCCCGGCACCGGCCAGCAGCCGCCCGTCCCGCCGCAGCCGCCGACGGCCCAGCCCCCGGCGCCCACCGGCGAGGAGTTCGCGCTGCCCCCGCAGGGCCCGCAGTTCCAGCCCCGCTGACGCCCCCGGCGGGGCCGCCCGACGGCCCCGGCCCCGCCGAACCCGGGCCCCCGCCCGGGCCGGTCCCCGCCGCGAGACCGTCGGTCGCCGTCAGTCGCTCTTGTACCCGCGCTGCCACTGCATCCCGAACCCGTACAGCCGGTCGATGTCCGCCTGGAACCCGTTGACGTACCGCACCTCGCGGCGCACCGTCAGTTGGTTGTCCCCCGCGTTCTCGATCAGCACCACCGCGCAGGAGCGCGCCGCGCGGGCCCGCTCCTCCAGCTTGATCTCGATCCGCGGCCCTGCCTGCGGCACGATCGTGACCACCGCGTGCGACTGCTCGAAGGCCGGCGTGCCGTCGTAGATGTAGACGAAGATCAGCAGCCGCTTGAACTTGTCCTTCTTCTCCAGGTTGACGTACATCGTCTCGCCGGACGGCGCCCCGTACTGGTCGTCGCCGCTGAGCTTGATGTACGGCGCGCTCTGGAGGTCGCCGAAGAGCCCGCCGAGCGGCTGCACCACGCCCGTGGTCCCGTCGGAGAGCTCGTACATGCAGGCCAGGTCGAGGTCGACGTTCACCGGCTCGCTGCTCTGGGCCGAGTCCGGCTCCTGCGGCCGCAGGATCCGCGGGCTGAAGAACCGCTTGACGGAGTCCCGGGTGCTCGGCCGGACGCCGCCGGAGCTCATCGTCCAGTGCAGGTTGACGTAGAGGTAGCCGGTGGTGGCGGCCGACCCGGTGATCGCGTGCTGCGGGGACGACTTGGTGAGTGTGACCTTGTGCTGACCGCCGGGGTTGTCGAAGGTGTAGCTCTTGTCCCCGCGCAGGTACTCCCAGATCGAGACCATGCAGTCCTCTCCCCCCTGCTCCCGCCAGGCGTTCTGACGGTCCGCCGACCAATGATCGGGCATCGGCCCGGCCGTCGGATACCCCGTCCGCCCCCTCCCCTACCCAACCCGGCCCGACCGGCGGGTCGATTGGCCGGAGGAAGCCGCCCTCCCGTAACATGCCGCCCCTTCGGACGCGATATCGTCTAGCCGCACAGGTGTCCCGTCCGCCCCTGCGCGAGCGCGGCGGGCATGCCGTGCGGCGACGAACGAACCGTCAGGCAGTGCCCGCACGACTGGTCCTGACCGCCTGTGTCGCGCTGTGATCCTGTCCCCTGCGGAAACCCGAGGCCCGACCCGCAATGAACCTGACCTCCATACAGCTGGTCTGGACCGTCGTCGGCGGCGCAGCCCTGCTGTTCGTCGCCGTCCTGATGGCGACACTGCGTTTCAAGAGCTCGAAGAAGGACGAGTCCGGCGACTCCTGGGAGCGCAGCGAGGAGCGCCGCCGCCGCAAGGAGATGATCTACGGCATCTCCTCGTACACGCTGCTGTTCTGCTGTGCCGGTGTCGCCGCCGCCCTCTCCTTCCACGGCCTGGTCGGCTTCGGCAAGGAGAACCTGGGCCTGTCCGGCGGCTGGGAGTACCTCGTCCCGTTCGGCCTGGACGGCGCCGCGATGTTCTGCTCGGTGCTCGCCGTCCGCGAGGCCAGCCACGGTGACGCCGCGCTCGGCTCGCGCCTGCTGGTCTGGGTGTTCGCGATCGCCTCGGCCTGGTTCAACTGGGTGCACGCCCCGCGCGGCATTTCGCACGACGGCGCCCCGCAGTTCTTCTCCGGCATGTCGATCTCGGCGGCCATCCTGTTCGACCGGGCGCTGAAGCAGACCCGCAAGGCCGCGCTGCGCGAGCAGGGCCTGGTCCCGCGTCCGCTGCCGCAGATCCGCATCGTCCGCTGGCTGCGCGCCCCGCGCGAGACCTACGCGGCCTGGTCGCTGATGCTGCTGGAGAACGTCCGCAGCCTGGACGAGGCGGTCGACGAGGTGCGCGAGGAGCGCCAGGCGAAGCTGGACGCCAAGGCCCGCGCCCGTACCGCCGACCGCCGCGAGCGGGCCGAGCTGAAGGCCATCTCCCGCCAGGGTGGCATGCTCGCCCGGGCCCGCGGCGGCCGCCAGGTGCCCGCCCTCACGGCTGCCGGAGACGGCCCGAGCACTACGGAGCCTGCCCTAGCCGCGGATTCCGACGCCACCACCTCGACCTCGGCCTCGCGCCAGTCCACCGACTCGCTCGAACCGGCCGCCCTGGACGCCGGCCGCCGCCCGCGCGCAGCCGTCGGCTCCTCGTACTCGTCGTACTCGTCCTCCTCGGCCTCCTCATCCTCCGGCACCGGGTCGTCCCGCAGCGGCTCGACGATCGACCTGACGGCCGACGACGACACCCTGTCGATGCCGAAGCTGGACTCGCTGGAGCGCAAGCTGCGCGCGATCGAGCAGCAGCTCGGCTGATCCGGGGCGTCCGGGCCCCGCGTCCGCAGCGGGGCAGCGGTCCGGTCCGTGGTCCGAACGGGCCGCACCGGACCACGGACCCACCGGACCACCGACACGGAACGGCCGCCCCCGGGATTCCCGGGGGCGGCCGTTTCGCGTGCCGGACGGACGGCTACTTGCCGCTGCTGACCAGCTCCGGTTCCTCGTCCGCGCCCTCACGCCGGTTGCGCAGGATCGACGAGCCGAGCGCCAGTCCGATGAAGGCGACGCCGATCAGGCCGGTGACGATCTCCGGGATGTGGTACTTGATCCCGACCAGCAGGATCGCCGCCAGCGCGCCGATCGCGTAGTGCGCGCCGTGCTCCAGGTAGACGTAGTCGTCCAGGGTGCCCTTGCGGACCAGGAAGACGGTCAGCGAGCGGATGTACATCGCGCCGATGCCGAGGCCCAGGGTGATCTGGAAGATGTCGCTGGAGATGGCGAACGCGCCGACCACGCCGTCGAAGGAGAACGAGGCGTCCAGGACCTCCAGGTACAGGAAGAGGAAGAACGCCGCCTTGCCGCCGACCTGAACGATCGACTTGCCGGCCTTCTCCGCCTCCTCCTCGCGCTCCTCCTCGGCCTCCAGGCCCGACTCGAAGATCGAGGAGAGGCCGTTGACCGCGAGGTAGGTGACCAGGCCGAGGACACCGGCGAGCAGGACGGTCTCCGCGTGCTCCCCGGCGAAGAAGTTGGCGGCGAGCAGCAGGGAGACCAGGGCGACGACGCTGGAGAAGGCCTCCAGCTTGCCGACCTTCTCCAGCGGGCGCTCGATCCAGGCCAGCCAGTTGTAGTCCTTCTCCTCGAAGATGAAGTCGAGGAAGATCATCAGCAGGAAGACGCCGCCGAAGGCCGCGATGGCCGGGTTGGCCGCCTCCAGGTACTGGCCGTAGGTGAGGCCCTCGTGGGTCTTGTCGGAGTGCAGCGCGAGGTCGATGACCGTCGCGGGGTTGAGCTTCGCGGTGAGGCCGACGACCAGCAGCGGGAAGACCAGGCGCATGCCGAAGACCGCGATGAGGACACCGACGGTCAGGAAGATCTTCTGCCAGTACGGGTTCATCCGCTTCAACACCGTGGCGTTGACCACCGCGTTGTCGAACGACAGGGAGATCTCCAGGATGGAGAGGATCAGCACGATGCCGAAGCCTTGGGCTCCCCAGAGCAGTCCGGCCGCGACCAGGCCGATGGCGGTGATCGCGAACGACCAGCCGAATGTGCGGAGGAACACGGGAGTTGGCTACCTTTCGGGTTCTGGCCGTGCCGGGGCGGCCTCGTCCCCGAGACGCCCCTGACCGGGCCGGGCCCGGTCAGGTCACCCCCGCACCGCCCTCTGTTCTCATGATCGGGTCGGGTGCGACAAGTCCGATTTTCGCCCTTACTGTACGTTCACCCCGAAGTCGAGTGCGATGCCGCGCAGGCCGGAGGCGTACCCCTGGCCCACTGCGCGGAACTTCCACTCGCCCGCGTAGCGGTACAGCTCACCGAAGATCATCGCGGTCTCGCTGGACGCGTCCTCGGACAGGTCGTAGCGGGCGATCTCCTGGCCGTCGACCGAGTTGACGACCCGGATGTAGGCGTTGCGGACCTGACCGAAGTTCTGGAGCCGCGCCTCGGCCTCGTAGATCGAGACCGCGAAGATCACCTTGTCGGCCTGCGCCGGGACGAGGTCCAGGTTGACCAGGACCACCTCGTCGTCACCCGTGTCGTCGCCGCCGGTGAGGTTGTCGCCCTGGTGCTCCACCGAGCCCTCGGGGCTCTTGAGGTTGTTGTAGAAGACGAAGTACTCGTCACCGAGCACCCGCCCGCCACCACAGATCAGGGCGCTCGCGTCGAGGTCGAACGGGGCGCCCGTGGTCGAACGGGCGGACCAGCCGAGGCCGATCTGGACCTGCGTCAGGTTCGGCGCGGCCTTGGTGAGCGAGACGTTGCCGCCCTTGGCGAGCGTGACCACCATGACGTTCTTCCTCCCTTGCTTGTTCCGGGGCGCCATCCAGGTGTAGTCCCCCGCGGCCCCGGCCGACCGGCTCCGGTCGGCTGAACTTCCTGAACTCACATCCTCGCAGCGCGACGGGCCACCACGGCACCGGGTCGCACGAAGCCGGGGCGGGGGGGGGGCCCCCCGGGGGGGGGGGGGGGGCCCCCCGGCCCCCCCCCGCCCCCCCCCCCCCCCCCGCCGGGGGGGGGGCGGGGGGTCTAGCGAAAAGCAGGCCGGCACGCCGC